>DASYRO010000223.1:0-7008 GCA_036004385.1 Candidatus Acidiferrales bacterium | reverse complement strand
GAATAACGCGCAGGTTGCTCTGCCGCGCGAAAGCGATGACGCGTTCCTTCAACGCGTCGAGCTCCGCCTGCAATTCCGCAAGCTTGTCTTTCGTTTTCTTGTATTCATCCGCTAGACACACGCCGTAGTCCGCTTTGAATTTTGCCGGGGGCAGCGCGAGCACGGAATCCGGATGCCGCCACAGCGGGCATTCCGACTTGTACTCGCACCAGTCGCAGAGCGAGCTGCGCCGCGGCTCAAATTGCTGCGTGCGCTCCACACAGTCAATCAACTCGATGGTCTGCTGCCGGAGCTGGGTGAGTTGTTCCGCAGTGCGGTGCGAGCGGCGCGTTTCGCCGAACGCGACGTAATGCCAGATGAGTTCCACCGCGCGCGTATCCGGCCACTGCTGTTCGATGCCGATCTGGTAGAGCGCCAGTTGGCGGTCGCCGTCGGACTTTTGTTGCGCCGGCAGGCTGCGGCTGGTCTTATAGTCGTGGATTTCGATGACGCCGTCAGCGCGCCGCGCGATGCGGTCCACGTACCCTTGCAACTGATACTTCCCCTCGTGATCCAGCGCGAAGACGATTTTTTCCTCGGTGCCCAGAGTGCGGCTTTGCCGGAACGGTTTGTGCTGCTCGTAATAATTGCGGATACATTTCACGCCGTAGTCGAAGTAGTTTTGCTGGGCGATGCCCGCGCGGACGATGCGCACGTGCGGGCCCCACGTTTTCTTCCACTGTGCTTCGTACCAGGTGAGCAGCTCTTCCAGCGTGTTCAGCTTTTCGAGTTGCAGGTCATCGTAGAGCTTGCGCAGGACTTCGTGCACCAGCCCGCCGAGAAAAGCCTCCACGCTCTGCTCGGCTTTGCGGATTTCATCAATATAGCGAAACTTGTATTTGAGAGGGCAAGTCTGGAAAGTTTCCAGCCGCGAATGGGAATAGACAGGCATATGCTTCCGGGCGGTTCTACCGGTGTTTCCAGCGAGCCGCAGGATATCGTATATCGCAGACGGGGACGGTGCTGCAAGCACAGGCTACTGCGCGGGGAGTTCCTTTAAGAGTGCTTTGGCTTTACTAAACCAGGGCCGCTCGCGGCGCTGGGCAAAATGCGGCATGGTTTTTTTCTTCTCGAAAATTTTCTGGACCCATTCGCGAGCTTCCGCGGGGCGGTTTTGCGATTTCAGAAAGCACGCGTATTCGTACCAGGTCTCTGGAATTGTGGCGTGCTGCACCACTTCAGCGTAAAGCGCATCGGCTTCCTGGTGGCGCCCGGCGATCGCGTAGGCGCGAGCCAGTTTGAATGCGGCGCGGTGAAAATCAAATTTGAAGTCTATGTGGACTACCGGCTCGAGGTCAGCAATCGCCGCCGGGATATCATTCAACTCCAGGGCGCAAAGCCCGCGGTGATACAGCGCGTGGATGGAATCGTTGCGCGTGGTAATGGCGCGGTCGAATGCTTGCCGGGCCTTGGCGTATTCTTTCTGGTCGAAGTAAAGCTCTGCCAGATCCTCGAAATTCCCCGCGGAAGGATTATCCGCAGTCTTTGCTTCCATGTTTTGAATCAGTTTTTTTCGCTCGACTCCCGCAAAGGCCTCGCGCAAAAGATAGACGTCCGGCAACACTTCCAACAGGATGTAGGCGATCGCGCCAACAAAGCCTCCCATCAGGATGATGAAAAACCAAAAGAAGGCGCCGCGCCGCCGCACCAGATGTACGATGGCCAGGAGCTGAAGGATAAATCCCCACGAGGAGAATAAGTGGCTTAGGACGCCCATGGTGAAATTGACCAGCGCAAAGAATGCATTTGCTCGCGCGGGAAGTCAATGCGGGCGCGCACGAGCCGGGCGGAGTTAGAATGAACTGGTTCCGGCTCTTGACGTTTGTGTGCAGAATGCCCATGGGAAAACGTCATTCCTTTCTTCTCGGTTGGCTCGTGATGCTAGCGGCGCCGCTGGCCTGCGGGGCGGCGCTTGTTCCCGCGCAACTTCGCGGAAAAGTGGTGGATGAAAACGGCGTAGCGGTGCCCGGCGTTGAAATCGTGGTGCAGGCGACCGGCGCGCCGAAGCAAACCGTGTACAGCGATGAAGCCGGCCGCTTCGAAGTCTCTCGCGCGGCTGGGGAGTGCCGCGTAAGTCTCAGCAAGCCCGGCTTTTTTCTTCTCGCCAACCAATTGGCGCAGTTGCAGGAAGGCGTGAACGAAGTGACCTTCACGCTGAACCACGAGGTGGAGGTGCATGAAACCGTCGAAGTGTTTTCCTCCGCCAGCCGCATCGAGCCGCAGGAAGCGGCGCATCAGGCCGCTCTGGTCGCGCGAGAAATTCGCGATATCCCCGTGCCCGGCTCGCACGATCTACGCAATTCATTGCCGGCGCTTCCCGGCGTCGTGCGCGACAATTTCGGACAGATTCACGTGGCCGGCGCGCGCGCGGGACAGTCGGAATTCCTGCTGGACGGATTTGAATTCGGCAATCCGGCCACGGGGGAGCTGACGCTGCGCGTAAACACCGATGCGGTACGCACGATGACCGTGGAAACAGGCCGTTACGGCGCGCAGTATGCGCACGCCGGCGCGGGAGTGGTCACGCTGGATACCGCGGCCGGCGACGACCGCTGGCGCTTCGGCACCACCAATTTCGTCCCCGACCTGAATTTCCAGCGGGGAATTCATTTCGGCAACTGGTATCCCCGCGTCACGTTTTCCGGGCCGTTGCACAAAGGCCGGGCGTGGTTTTCCGACGCGGCCGGCATCCAGCGCTCCTTCAACCTTATTCCAGAACAGCCGCCCGGGGCGGACACGACCACGCAGTGGGGCGGCGACAATCTGCTTCGCGCGCAGATCAACTTAACTCCTGCGAATGTTTTGCAAGGCAGCTTCCTCTTCAACACCTTCAGCGGGAACCATCTCGGCCTGGGACCCTTCGCGCCGCTTTCCACGACAGTTGATGCGGAGGTGCGGCGCTACTTCGTCTCCGTGAAGGACCAAATCTCGCTAAGGCGGACAGTGATCGAATTCGGCGCCGCCTTTGAAAACCGGCGCGCGGACATTCTGCCGATGGGTTCAGCTACATTCGTCGTCGGCACCAGCAGCGCGGCCGGGAATTTCTTCGAAGCGCGCCGGCAAAGCGTGCGCCGCGAGCAGTTCATCACCAGCATCATTCTGCCCTCGCGCCTCTGGCATGGCTCGCACGATTTGCAAGCGGGAATGAATTTCTCGGCCACCTCCTTTGACCAGACTGCCGCGCGCCATGCCATCGAGTACCTGCGCGGCGACGGAACTCTATCGTTGCGCTCGTTGTTTGGCGGCCCCGCACAGTTCCGTGTGACCAATACGCAGCTTGGCGCGTACGCGCAGGACTCCTGGAGGATTGCTCGCTCCTTGTTCGTGCAGGGCGGCGTGCGCGCGGATTGGGACCGCCTGGTTCACCGCACGGTCGTCCAGCCGCGCCTGGCCGCCAACATTCTTCCCTTCCGCGACGACCGTACGAAGCTCGCGCTGGCCTGGGGCCTGTACTACCAACCATTGGATTTGAGCCTGTGGGGGCAGACGCTCGATCAGCAGCAGTTCGACGAGTTCTTCGACCCGTCGGGGTTTCTCATCATCCTCGGTCTCGACAATCGTTTCCTCCCGGTGACTTACCGGCTGAAACAGCCGCGTTTTCAAACTACCAGCGCGGAATGGACGCAGAAGATTCGCAAAAGCATGTTTGCGGGAGTGCACTTTATCTATCGCAACCAGCGAGAGGGTCTCGCCTTTCGGCCCGTGCGGCCGACCTCGTTCGTTCCGCCGTTCAACTTCGGCGTGGAATATTCGCTGCTCAACATCCGGCGCGATACCTACCGCGCCGCGGAGTTCTGGATGCGCCACACATTTGGGGAAAAGGCGGAAGTGTTTGGCAGCTTCACGCGCTCAAGCAGCCGCTCCGATCAGGCTCTGGACTATTCCCTGGGCGATATTCTGTATGCCAATCAGGCGTCCGGGCCGCTGGCGTGGGACGCGCCGAACCGATTCGTTTCCTGGGGCTGGGCGCCGGGACCGTTTTGGAAATTGTGGCTGAGTTATTTTCTGGAATACCGCACAGGTTTCCCCTTCAACGTGGTGAACAACGACCGGCAGTTGGTGGGCCCACCGGGCGCTTCGCGCTTTCCTGATTATTTCAGCCTGAACGTTGGAGTTGAGAAACGCATTCGCGTGAAGCGCTACGAGTGGGCCGTTCGGCTGAGCGTCATTAACCTGACGGACCGCGCGAATTCGAACGCGGTCGTCAACAACAGCGACGCGCCGAATTTTCTGACCTTTGCCGGCGGACAGCGCCGCGCGTACACGGGCCGTCTGCGCCTCGTCGGGCGCAAGTAAGTCTTCGCGCGGCCAAATGCTACCGCACTTCTGCGAGCCTTATCCCATGATGCCGACGTGGTCCGGTTCGACTTTGTATTTCACGCGCACTTCGCCGGATTGGCGGTGCGGATAGACGTCCACTCCCAGATATTTTTTCGCCAAGTGGTTGATGTGATCGTCGGCACTTTTTTCGGTGATTTCCACCACGCGGCCGCGAATTTCGAGATAGCGATAGGGATTGTCGGGATCGGCGATGGCGATGGCCACATGCGGGTCGCGGCGGATGTTCTTGTCCTTGCGGCGGCCGCGCGCGGAATTGAACAGAATAAAATCGCCTTCGCGGTCCACCCACACGGGCGTGACCTGAGGCGTGCCGTCGGCGTTCAGCGTAGCCAGGCTTCCGAACGCTTTCTTGCTGAAGAGATCGGCGTGTGAATCGGGAATGGTAGCGGACATGAGTTCCTCCGAAATTTTTGGATTCCCCATTTTCCCATGGATCGCAGCCGCGAGCGAACGCGAACCGCTTCGCTACTTGTACACCGTTCCATCCTTGATGATGTGCACCAGGTGGCGCAGCGATTCCATGGAACGCAGCGGATCGCCATCCACCACAATGATGTCCGCAAGCTTGCCCGGCGCGATCACGCCCAGGTCTTCGCGCTTGAGCAGCTTGGCGGGCCAATAAGTCGAAGCGCGAATGGCGTCCATGGGGTCCATGCCCAGACGGACGAACGTGTCCAGCTCGCGCCAAGTGGAATCAAAATGAAAATTCATGGGGATGCCGGAATCCGTCCCGGTCACCAGGGTCACGCCGGTGGCGCGCAACTGCGCGAACTTGTTGGCCAGCGTGGGCACGCGCCGCCGCACGAGCTGAAAATACGCCAGCCGCTCGGGATGCTCGAGCGAGCGACGCACGTCGAGGTAGATGTCCGGCGGCAGGTCGGCCTTCAGCCGCGGATCGTCGAGGCGCTCCGGAAATTGGTCCACGGTGTAGGGATAAAGAAAAAGTCCTTCGACCGTCGGGCACCAGTACAGGCTGGCATTGCGCTCGCGCAGCATCGCCAGCACGTCATCGGGATATCCGGGCTGCGTGGCGAGTCCTGTATGCTCGAAGGAATCCACGCCCGCGCGAATGCCCTGACGGATCTCCTCGGCGCGATGCGCGTGCGCGGTGACGTGCTTGCCTGCGGAGTGCGCTGTTTCCACGATGGCTTTCAACTCCTCGAGCGTCAATTGATCCTGGTCAATGACCTTGATGACGTCCACGCCCGCGTCGAGAACTTTTTTCGTTTTTGCGCGCGCGTCGTCTGCGCCCTTCACCGCCCAGCGAAAATCTTCCTCGCCCGGCGGCGAAATTTTCTGCAGAAAAGGCCCACTGGCAAACACGCGCGGGCCGGGAATTTCACCGCGAGCGATGCGCTCGCGCACGGCAAGGATGTCGTCAAGCGGGGCACCGAGATCGCGCACGGTGGTGACGCCGGCGAAGAGCAATTCCCTGGCGGCGATGGGCATGATGACGTCGCGCCACTTGCCGCGGTACGCGCGGTCCCAATAGTCGTAATCGGAATGTCCGATGATCATCAGATGGACGTGCATATCCATCATTCCGGGCATCACCGTGGAGCGTTCGGTGGAGATAACACGGGCGCCGGCGGGAACCTGCACTTCGCCCACGCGCCCGACGGATTCGATCTTGTTCGCGCGCACAACGATGACCGAGTTTTCCAGCGGCGGCCCGCCGTAGCCGTCAATCAACCGCCCGCCGACGAGCGCCAGCACGCCTTCCGCAGCGCGCTGCTGCGCGGCTCCCGGCGCGGCCACTGTGTACACCGTCGCCAAAACGACCAGAGATATTCCGGACAAGAAAATTCTCCGCCGCATAATCTCTCCTTGGTGGAATTCATTTGAGCGGCGCGCATTCTACCACGCCGGTTACCGCGCGCGGCTCGGGGGCAAGTGGGGTGGGCCGCTGTGCCGCCTGTGTGCGCGGTCAGTTCGGATGGAGTTCTTTCCAGCCTTCTTGCGGATCCCACGAGAGGACCGTTCGCGGGCCAGAGCGATCGGGACACTCTGCCTGGGAGTGCAGAATTTTCCCCTCGGTTTCGAGCTTGCGGTGCAGGTCCCAGTAGCGGTCGCCAAACGATGCGCGGAGAAGTTTCAGCTCGGGCGAAAACTCATAGATGGCAAAAGCGTTCGGTTCCCCTGGGGGAGCTTCTTCCTCGCTGGTCTTCACGATGAGCCGACCGCCCTGGAAGTACGGCGCCGAATAATTGAACGTGGAGACGGTGGCGATGTTCAGCTCGGAGCGCGGAAAAATAAAGTATTTGAGGGGACGGCCGGGCTCGCAGTTCAGGCATTCGTAGGGGGAATTTTTTGCCTCAGGGGAGCTTCCAGCAAAATGTTCGAGATCGAGGATGGCCAACGCCGCGCCGTTGCGGGCGTTATTCGCGCCGCCCGCCGCGAGCAGCCGGCCATTCGGCCCGTCGAAAGCATACAGTGTAGTGATCCAACCGGAGTTGACAAACCTTCTCAATACAGTCCCCTGCTCATTCAACAGAACGACAATGGCTGGCCACCAGGTGTGGTGCGAAATCGCCAAGGCAATGCCCTGACCTCCGGTGTAAGTGACGTGATGGAATGCGCGGACAGACCAGGGCTGCGAATAGGTTTCCTTGCCAAACTGGAGGGCAT
>DASYRO010000222.1:0-1590 GCA_036004385.1 Candidatus Acidiferrales bacterium | reverse complement strand
AAATCTGTGCCGTTTAATCACGCAGATGAAAATGCGCGCGCCGAAAAATGCGCCGCCGGAAGAATACGCCGTCGCGCTGGAGGACGTTCGCCCATTCACCGCAGGCCTGATTTGCCTGACCGGCGGCGCGGAAGGCCCGCTGGCCGCGGCGCTCGCGCACCCGCACTGGTTCGGCGAAAGCGAAAGTCTCATCGCCGGAGAAAAATGCGTGCGCGGGCTGTGTGTCGTCTTCGGCCGCGAAAATGTGTACGTGGAATTGCAGCGCCACTTCACGCGGCGGGAAGAGGCGCGCAATCAGGCCGCCGTCCGCATCGCGCGCAAGCTGCGCTTGCCGCTGCTGGCCACCGGCGGCGTCAGTTACGCCACGCCCGCGGCGCGGCAGGTGCTCGACGTCTTCACCTGCATCCGCCATCACAGAACGCTGGAAACCGCCGGGCGTCTGCTGGAACAAAATTCCGAGCGCTACGTCAAGCCTGCCGCGGAAATGGCGCGAATTTTTGCCGATCTGCCCGAAGCCATCGGCCACACGCAGGAGCTCGCCGCGCGTCTGCAATTCACGCTGCAAGATTTGGGCTACGAATTCCCCAAATATCCGGCGCCGGAAGGCGCGACGCAGGCGAGCTTTCTTCGCGAGCGCACCATGGAGGGCATGCTGCATCGCTACGGCGCTGCGAACGAGCGCGCGCGCCGGCAAATCGAACGCGAGCTGGCGCTCATCGAAAAATTGAATCTCGCCGGATATTTTCTGATTGTCTGGGACATCGTGCGCGAATGCCGCGCGCGCAACATCCTGGTGCAGGGACGCGGTTCCGCGGCCAACAGCGCGGTCTGCTACGCGCTGGGCATCACCGCGGTGGATCCCGTGGGCATGGACCTGCTCTTCGAACGCTTTCTTTCCGAAGAGCGCGGCGAATGGCCGGACATTGATCTCGATCTGCCCAGCGGCGACCAGCGCGAGGCCGCCATCCAGTACGTGTACGAGCGCTACGGCAAGCTCGGCGCGGCGATGACCGCCAACGTGATCACTTATCGCGGGCGCTCCGCCGCGCGCGAAGTGGGCAAGGCGCTGGGCTTCGACGCGGACGCGCTGGACAAACTTTCCAAGCTGGTCGGCGCGTGGGAATTCCGCGATCCCAAAGATAATCTGGACCGCAACTTCTGCGACGCAGGTTTTGACCTCGCGCACCCGCGTATCCATAAATTTTTCGAGCTGTGCCAGCGCGTGCAGGATTTGCCGCGGCACCTCGGGCAGCATTCCGGCGGCATGGTGGTGTGCCGCGGGCAGCTCGATTCCGTCGTGCCGCTCGAGCCCGCAACCATGCCCGGCCGCGTGGTCATCCAGTGGGACAAAGAGGATTGCGCGGACATGGGCATCGTCAAAGTGGACTTGCTCGGCTTGGGCATGATGGCCGTGCTGGAAGAATCCATCGCGCTGATCCGCCGTCATCACGGCGAAGAAGTGGACCTGGCGCATCTGCCGCCGGACGATCCGCCGGTGTACGACGCGTTGTGCCGCGCCGACACCGTGGGGATGTTTCAGGTAGAAAGCCGCGCGCAGATGTCCTGCCTGCCGCGGCTGCGCCCGAAAAA
>DASYRO010000221.1:0-5280 GCA_036004385.1 Candidatus Acidiferrales bacterium | reverse complement strand
TGCGCGATATCGTCGAGCAACTGGTCGGAGTACGCCGTGGTTTTCAGGAACCACTGCTCGATTTCGCGCGCTTCCACCGGCGTATCCTCGTGTCGCCAGCAGAAACCGTTTTCCGCCTGCTCGTTGGCCAGCACGGTCTGGCACTTCGGACACCAATTCACGCGGCTCGGCTTGCGATAGGCCAGCCCGCGCTCAAACATGCGAATGAAGAACCACTGGTTCCAGCGGTAGTATTCCGGCTCGCAGGTGGAAATTTCCCGTTCCCAGTCGTAGCTGAAGCCGAAGCGGCGGCACGCACGTTTCAGCTCGTCAATGTTGGCCAGCGTCCAGTCGCGCGGAGGGATGCCCCGCGTGATGGCCGCATTCTCCGCGGGCAGGCCGAAGGAATCCCAGCCGATAGGATGGAGTACGTTGAATCCCTGCATGCGCTTGAAGCGGGCCACGGCGTCGCCGATGGTGTAATTGCGCATGTGGCCCATGTGCAGCGTGCCCGAGGGATATGGCAGCATCTCGAGGACGTAATACTTTTCGCGCGCGCGATCCACGTCGGCGCGGAAAGCGCCCTGCTCGTCCCAAGCCTTCTGCCACTTGGCCTCGATCCGCTGTGGGTCGTACTCCGGCACTGCTCATTCACCTCTTGCGTTTCGTTTTGTAGCCGCTCGCGCGTCGCGCAAGCCTGGATTTCTTACTGGAAATTCCTCGCGCGGCCGCCATTTTCGGTTTGGACACCCGCATTCGGAAACCGTCTCGCGGCACTGCACCCACAGCACGGATGGTCTTGCCCACGAGCCGCCACAACGTCCTCACGTTTCGAAAATCATCTCCGGGCTTGTCAATGGGCGTTTCCAAAATAAAGGCGCGGCCCACGCCGCCCGTGGCTGACGCACTTCCCGCAGGCACGGGCGCGAGCATCGGATGATTCAGGATGCGGCGGAACGCGTCCAGGCCGATTTTACCTTTGCCGATATGCTGGTGCCGGTCCACGCGCGAGCCCAGCGCCGTCTTGGAGTCGTTGCAATGAACTAGATACACGCGCGCCAGGCCTACGGTGCTCTGGATGGCTTTCAAAGTTTTCTCCAGCCCCTGCGCGTCGCGGATGTTGAACCCCGCGGCGAACAGGTGCGCGGTGTCAATGCACACGCCTAGCGGTACGTTCGGGCAGAGGTCCAGGATGAGCTTCAGTTCTGAAAACGTTGCGCCCAGTGCGCTGCCCTGCCCCGCGGTGTTTTCGATCAAAATGCGCAGCCCTTCTAGTCGAATGCCGCGCGCCGCCTGCTCCAGTGATTGCGCGACGGTTTCGGCAGCCTGTCGCGAATCGCCCCCGCGGCTGGCTCCGGGATGCACGACGAGGTAGTCTGCGCCCAGTGCTACCGCGCGAACCAGTTCATCATGAAACGCCTGAATCGAGCGCACGCGCAGCACGCGATCCGGCGACGCCAGGTTGATCAAATAGTTGGCGTGGATGACGAGCGGCCCGAGTCCGAGTTCCTCTCGCCGCGCCCGAAATCGCTCTGTCTCCACCGCGGAAAAACGTACGCGGCTCTGCTGAGCGCCCGGCGTCGTGCTGGCCTGCCCGCCGGATCCTGGGTGGGCGTGCCCCGAGTTCCACATGCGCGGGCTGGCGGAAAAAATCTGCAGCGCGTTGGCGCCGAGCCCATGCGCGATTTCCAGTGAATTCGTGATGTCCCCGGCGATGGACGTGTGGATGCCGATGCGCAGGCTGCCGTCCTGCCACGCGGGCGGGCCTGCGGGCGTTTCCGGCGCGGGCCGGTATTCGTCCTCCGCGCTGTAAGCCAACCCTTCGGGTGTAACGACACCCGTTGGCGATTTAGAAGGCGTCTCGTCCATTCCCTCAGTCCATCGGCCGCATCCGACGCTTCGCGAACGCGCAATCATCTCCATGGCGACGCATCGCTGCGACCGAATAATCAATCAGTTTAGCCGATGCTGCGCCATCCGGTAAACGACGTTGTGCGACCTCACTTTTCGTCTCCGCCTCGAAACGAGGCACGATTGTATGGGAGCCTTTCGGCACAAGTGTGTTACGATGCACCTGCAACTGTTGCTCTTGTAAACCCTTTGGAATCGGATGGGAGGCGCTGCAAGTTCACTCTTGCGGCGTTTTTTGTTTTACTGGAGGTACCAGGTGGGTGAAGGCATCATCGTGCAATATGTGGGCTTCGAAGCGCAAGCTTCAGTGCGCATGTATAAGTTTCGTGTCCGAGAAGCCGAAACCGAGCCGCGCGAATTTACGCTGGCCATCGCCAACGAGGCCTTTAACTCCCATCGCGCGCGCTTTCAGGACGCGCCGGACATTTGCTCGCTGAAACTTCATCAGGAGCTCGCCGCCTCCGCGAATCACCCACTTCTGTCTCAGTTTCGAATCAGTGACGCGGAGCTCGAAGACTACAGCAATTCCCACTGGAAAAAACTGTCGCGCAACCCCTATTCGCACAAGCCCCTTCGGTAGAGCTAGGCCACAGCATTTCGCCTCGAACGCCGCAGCTTCACCATTCAATTGCCCGGACCGCGACGGACCGCAAACCGTCCGCGCCTGGAATCCCGAAGATGGCTGGACCGTGCTTCATCCTGAAAAGGCCGTGGAAACTTCTCGCCAAAAAGCCCCAATTTCGCATTGACGCGTAGCGGTTCCCTTTGTAAAATATGTGTCGCAAAATGAGAACACTTTCTTATCGATATTGTTTCGCCTTTACGTACCGCCCCGAACTTTTCGGGGCGGCCGAGGCGACGACCGTCCCAAGGTCAAGGGACGGACACGGAGATAAGTTGAGCTAGCAAGCTCTCCAAAGAGATTCGCCGCAACCGGCCGCAAACCTGAAAGTTGGCGGCCGGTTTTGTTTTTGGAACTCACACATGGTCACTCGAACGAAAGGGAGTTGGGAAATGGAACTCGCTCGCCGTAGAAAATACATTGATGCCGCCGATCGCGCGCTGGTGCGCTTGCTCAACCGGCGCATGCGCCTGTCCATCGAAATCGGACGGCTGAAGAAGTCGCGTGGTCTGCCGCTCTACGATCCGGCGCGGGAACGCGAAATTTTGCGTCGCGCCCGGCACGCCAACGGAGGCCCTCTCGACCGAGCGGCCATGCGCGGCTTCTACGCGTGGTTGCTGGCCGAATCGCGGCGCATTACCACTCGCGCCCTGCGTGCGCAACCCGGAGCGCCGCGCAGTCATTGGGAGGCGCGATGATGCGAGGTCCACGCCTTCGGGTAGCACTCCAAGGAGAGCGTGGCGCGTTCAGCGAAGACGCTGCGCTCCATTTGCTCGGTCAGCGCATCGTCACCGTGCCGCGAACGAATTTTGCGCAACTCTTCCGCGCCATTTGCGACGGCGTTGCAGACGTTATTCTCGCGCCCGTGGAAAATTCTCTCGCCGGAGCCGTGCAGCCGGTGCATGATCTTTTGCTCTCCAGCCGCCTGCACATCGTCGGCGAAGTGGTTCGACCCATCGCGCACTGTCTGATTGGCTGTCCCGGCGCATCGTTCTCTAAGCTGACCGCGGTGCAATCGCATCCTGTTGCGCTGGCACAATGCGAACGGTTTTTCGCGGCCCATGCGCACTTGCAACGCATCGCCGCGGACGATACCGCCGGCAGCGTGCGCGAAGTTATCGAGCGCGGTGATCTGAGCCGCGCGGCCATCGCCGGCGAGTTCGCGGCGCGCGTTTACGGCGGACGCATTCTTCGGCGCCACCTCGAAGACCATCGCAAGAATTTCACGCGCTTTTTCCTCCTCGGTACTTCCCCGCGTCCTGCGCGCGATGCGGATAAGCTGTCCGTCGTCTTCGAACTGCGTCATCAGCCCGGCGCGCTGTTGCGGGCCTTGGAGCCTTTCGCGCGACGCGGCCTGAACCTGCTGAAGATTGAAAGCCGTCCGATTCCCGGCCGTCCGTGGGAATACCGTTTTTATCTGGACGTGCGCGCCCATGCCGGTGCGCCGCTTTCCGAGGCGCTGAGCGATTTGCAGCGCGCGTCTTCGCGTTTGCGTGTGCTGGGTCACTACCCAAGCGCCAGGGGGCGATGATGGACCGCGACACGCCCATTTGCGAGCAGGATTCGGAATGCAGTACACTGCCAAGTTTGCAGCACGCTCCGGCAGCAGGCGGAGCGACGGCTTCCGTCCCGAAGCATCGGGACCCGCGATCATACTGGGGGACTGCCATGTTAGTCGTCATGCAAGCGCACGCCAGTGAAGAGCAGGTGCGCGCCGTCTGCGAGCGCATCGAATCGCTCGGGCTGAAGGCGCATCCCATCACCGGCGCCACGCGCACCGCCATCGGCATCACCGGCAACAAGGGCGCCATTGAACTCGGCGTGCTGGAGTCCATGCCCGGCGTCGTCGAATGCATCCCCGTCAGCACACCGTACAAGCTGGTCAGCCGCGACATCAAGGAAGAAGACACGGTCGTGCGCATTCCCACGCCGTTGGGCGAAGTCGCTTTCGGCGGACAGCACGTCGGCATGGTCGCCGGGCCGTGCGCCGTGGAAAGCCTCGACCAGGCGTCGGCCATCGCCGAGCGCATCGCCGCCGCTGGAGCGAAACTCTTCCGCGGCGGCGCGTACAAGCCGCGCACTTCGCCGTATAGCTTCCAGGGCCTCGGCGAAGAAGGACTCGAAGTGCTCGCCAAAGTCCGCGAGCGCTTCGGCCTGGGCATTGTCACCGAAGCGGTGGATAACGAGAGCCTCGATCTCGTGGAGCAATATGCCGACGTCATCCAGATCGGCGCGCGCAACATGCAGAATTTTTCTCTGTTGCGCCGCGCCGGCCGCGCCAAAAAACCCGTCCTGCTGAAGCGCGGCATGTCCGCCACGCTGGACGAATTCCTGATGGCCGCGGAATACGTCATGGCCGAAGGCAACTACAACGTCATCCTCTGCGAACGCGGCGTGCGCACCTTTTCCGATTTCACGCGCAACACGCTGGACCTGGCCATCATTCCCGCGGTCAAGAAACGCAGCCATCTGCCCATCGTCGTGGACCCCAGCCACGGCACCGGACGCCGCCACAAAGTGCTGCCGCTTTCGCGCGCAGGCGTGGCCGCGGGCGCCGACGGCATCATCGTCGAGGTGCATCACCAGCCCGACCGCGCCCTTTCCGACGGCATGCAGTCCATTCTTCCGGACGAGTTCGCGCAATGGATGATCGAAGTCCGGCAGATCGCCGCCGTGCTGCATCGCGATTTGAACTGAGCCTCTGTAGCAACGCAGCCATGCTGAGCCTCTGTAGAGGCCGCCTGCAGGCGGGCAACGCAGCCATGAAA
>DASYRO010000220.1:0-8362 GCA_036004385.1 Candidatus Acidiferrales bacterium | reverse complement strand
CCGCTATATCGAATCGCTTTCGTCCTACGCGCGGCAATTCCTTGAGCGCATCGAAAAGCCCGACGTGGACGAGGTCACTGGCATCGCTCCGGCCATCGCCATCAAGCAGAAAAACGCCACTCGCAACCCGCGCTCCACGGTCGCTACGGCCACGGAGATTTACGACTACTTGCGGCTGCTCTTCGCGCGCGTCGGGCGAACATATTGCACCAAATGCGGCGAAGAAGTCCGCAAAGACACGGTGGACGAAATCGCCACCCGTGTGCTGTCGCGCCCTGCGGGGCAGCGTTTCTACGTACTCTATCCGCTGCGCTTCACCGCGCCGCAAGCGGAGGCTCCGCAATCCAGGCGTCGCGCCCGCGTCGCAAAATCCTCCAAGCCCAGCAACGAGGCCATCAGGCTCGCGCTCACCGAATTGCAGAAACGCGGCTTCAATCGGCTCTATCAGAGCGGAACGGTGTACGAGTTTTCTTCCCCGGAAACATTGCTCGACGTAAATTTCAGCAAGCCCATCTACGTGCTCGTGGACCGCCTGTCCATCGCCCCGGAGGTGCGCGCGCGGCTCGTGGACTCTATCGAAATTTGCTACCGCGAAGCACACGGCGAAGCGATTCTGGAATTCCTGCCAAGGTCGCAAGACTCTGCGTCCGAGCATCTCGAGTTGAACGAGCGCTTCGAGTGCAAAAAATGCGGCATCGTCTATCAAGACCCCGAGCCGCAGCTTTTCTCGTTCAACAGCCCCACGGGCGCGTGCCCGCGCTGCCAGGGATTCGGCAACACGCTGGATTTCGATATTGACCTGGTGATCCCCGACAAAAGCAAATCGCTCAACGACGGCGCCGTCGAGCCATGGACCAAGCCGCGCTACCGCGGCATGCATCTTGAACTGCGCAAGTTTGCGCGCGCCAAGGGCCTGCCTCTCGATCTGCCCTACTATCAGTTCTCCACGCAGCACAAAGAAATGCTGCTCGAAGGCGACGCGGCGGCGAAATTTCCCGGCATCAAGGGATTTTTCCAGTGGCTCGAGCGCAAGCGTTACAAAATGCACGTGCGCGTCTTTCTCAGCCGTTACCGCGGCTACGCGCTTTGTCCTGATTGTCACGGCACGCGCCTGCGAGCCGAAGCGCGCGCCGTGCGTATCACAGAAAAGCCCATCACCGAAGTCTGTCAGATGACCGTAACCGAGGCGCGCGAATTTTTCGGCAGCCTTCAACTCAGTGCAGAGCAATCCGAAATCGCGCACAAGATTCTGGAAGAACTCCACCAGCGCCTGCGCTATCTGGACGAGGTCGGGCTGGAATATCTGACGCTGGATCGACTGACTTCCACACTTTCGGGCGGCGAGGCGCAGCGCATTCAGCTCGCTACGTCGCTCGGCTCTCATCTCGTGGGTGCGCTGTACGTTCTCGACGAGCCGTCCATCGGCCTGCATCCGCGCGACACGCGCCGCCTGATTGAAATCCTGCGCACGCTGCGCGACCAGGGCAACACGATTCTCGTCGTCGAGCACGATCCGGAGACCATCGCTGCCGCGGACCACGTCCTCGACCTCGGCCCCGGCGCGGGGGAATTGGGCGGAAAGATAGTCTTTTCCGGAACCCGCGCACAACTCAACGGCGATTCCAAATCGCTCACCGCGCGCTACCTGAACGGCGAAATGCGTATCCCCGTGCCCGGCCTGCGCCGCAAATCGAAAGGAAAATTCCTGAAGATTGCCGGCGCGCGCGTGCACAATCTGAAAAATCTCGACCTGATGATTCCGCTCGGAACCATGGTGGCCATCACCGGCGTTTCCGGCTCCGGAAAATCCACGCTCGTCTACGACGTGCTCTACAAGGCGCTCGAAGCGCAGCGCACCGGCGGCACCATTAAGACGCTGTGCGATCGCCTCGACGGCGACGCGCAGGTCCGCGAAGTCGTGCTTGTGGACCAGTCGCCCATCGGCCGGACCCCGCGTTCCAATCCCGCGACGTACATGAAAGCGTTCGATTCCATCCGGGAAACGTTCGCCTCCACGCCCGAAGCGGAAAAGCGCGGATTTTCCGCCGGGCATTTCTCGTTCAACATTCCCGGCGGGCGTTGCGAAGCCTGCCAGGGCGACGGCACCGTCACAGTGGAAATGCAGTTCCTGGCCGACGTCGAGCTGGTCTGCGAAGACTGCCGCGGCACGCGCTTCAAGAGCAGCGTGCTCGAAGTGCGCTTCCGCGAGAAAAACATTCACGAAGCGCTGCAACTCACGGTGCGCGAGGCGCTGGCATTTTTCTCCAGCGTGCCCAAGGTCACCGCGAAGCTGAAAATTCTCGACGAGGTTGGCCTGGGCTATTTGCGTCTCGGGCAGTCGGCCACCACGCTTTCCGGCGGCGAAGCGCAACGCTTGAAACTCGCCGCGCATCTTACCCGCCAGGACAACGAGGGAGTGCTGTATATTCTGGACGAGCCAACGACCGGCCTGCACTTCGACGACATCCAGAAGCTACTGGCGTCATTCCGCAAGCTGCTTGACGGCGGCGCGTCGCTGCTGGTCATCGAGCACAACGTGGACGTGATCAAATCGGCAGACTGGGTGATTGACCTGGGCCCGGAAGGCGGCGAGCGCGGCGGGCAGGTGGTGGCCACGGGCACGCCGGAGCAGGTGGCGCGGAATCCGCAGTCGTACACCGGAAAATTTCTGGCCCGCGCGCTGGCCAACGGCGCGCGCAATGGAGTTCGCAACAATTCGCACCGATGAATGTGCCGGCCAAAGCGGTTCTGTTGTTCCTGCTCTTCAGCAACTTCGCGTCGCCCGCATCCGCCGCTTACCAGCAGAAATCTCCGAAGCAATCCCCGCCCAAGCGGACCGTGCGCGTGGAAGATCCGCAACAGGCGCTGCTCGCGCAGGCGGATGAGGCCATCGAGAAAAAAGAGTTCCAGCGCGCGGTAGATGCGCTGCAAAAATATCTCGCCGAGAAACCCGACGATGCGCTCGCGCACGTGCAGCTCGGCTATGCGTTCGTTGGGCTCTCGCGGAGTGACGAGGCGCGCGCGGAATTCAGCCGGGCCATCACGCTCGATTCCAAACTCACCGAAGCGCACATGAATTTGGCGTTGTTGCTGCTCGATCGCGAGCCTGCCGCGGCGATCGCGCCGCTTTCGAGAGTCGTAGAGCTGAAACCGGAGCAGGCCTGGCCGCGGCAACTTCTGGGCACCGCGTACGAGCGCGCCGGGAAAATCCCCGAAGCCATCGAGCAGCTCCGCGCGGCAGCTCACCTCGACGCTAGGAATTTCGAAGCGCGCATGGATCTCGGCCGCGTGTTGCTGGCGGCGAATCGCGCCAGCCAGGCCGAAATGTCCTATCGCGAAGCGCTGCAGCTTGAGCCCAAGTCTGTCGCGGCGCGACTGGGGCTGGCGCAGAGTCTCCTCGCGCAGCAGAAAGATGAAGCCGCAGCGCCGGAACTCGCGGCGTATCTCGAATTGTCGCCGGAAGATTCTGATGCCCGGCTGCGGCTGGCCGGGTTGCTGGCGAAAGCCGGAAAGTTCGAGCCGGCTCTCGCGGAGCTGGACCGCGTGGAGGCGGCGCGCGGCGCATCGGCGGGAGCCTACAAACTGCGCGCGGAAATCCTCGTCAAGCAAGACCATCTTCCCGAAGCCATCGCCGCGCTGGAGAAGGCCGTGCAGCTTGCGCCGCGGGACGCCGGTCTGCGAGCCCGGCTCGGCCGTCTGTGGCTCGAGCGCCGCGATTTTCCCGCAGCCGAGCGCGAACTGATCGAAGCCTTGCGCTTGGATCCGCGACTGACTGACGCGGTGCGCGACCTCGCGGCCCTCTACTACCTCGGCGAAAAATACGAAGCCGCCCTGCGCGCGCAGGACGATCTGGCCCGGCGCGAAACGCCCAACGCTGGTTGGTGGTTCATTCGCGCCACTTGTTACGATAAACTGCGAAAGTTGCCCGAGGCTGTTGCGGCGTACGAAAAATTTCTCGTCCTCGACGAAGGGCGCAACGATAAGCAGGATTTCCAGGCGCGGCAGCGCATTCGAATTCTGAAGCGCGAGCTGCAGCGTTTGAAGAAGTAACCGCAAGGGGACAACACAGGTCAGCGCATGACCCACACACTCATCGCGGCGCGGGCGGTTGCAGTCGCCGCGCTCCTCTGCATGATTACGCCGACGGCGGCTCAAGCGGTGCAGGGCGGCGACATCGTGCAGCAGACTCGCGTGGTCATCAAACAGGGGGAGGAGCAGCTCGCCCAGGTCCGCCAGCAGGTGCGGCAGGAAAACTACAGCGAGGCGGTTCGCGTGCTGACGCAATACCGCGACGCCATCAAATCCGCGCATGCCGCGCTCAAGGCCACCGGGCGCAACGCGGAAAAAAAACCCGGCGGCTTCAAGAACCTGCAAATCCACCTCCGCCACAGCATCCGGCAGTTGGACCAACTGATTTTGTCGCTGCCGCCGGATGAACGCGCGCCATTCGACCAGGTGCGCAAGGAACTCGATTCCGTGGACAAGGAACTGATCGACGCTCTGTTCCCGCGCCAGCCGTCGAAAAAAGGAGACACGAAACCCGGACCATGAACTTTATTTCTCGACGTCGCCTGGTCGCGCTGCCCATGCTACTGGCCGCGCTCGCCGCATTTTCGCCGGCCCGTCTCCGCGCGCGCAGCGCGAGCGCCGCGGAACCCCAAGCGCCGCAGAAGGAATATCTGACGCAACTGGAAGCCGACAAAATCCGAGACGCCGAGCAGCCTTCCCTGCGCATTAAACTGTTTCTGGATTTTGCCGCCGACCGCCTCAGGAAATTCCAATATGAGCTGGGGCATTCTTCGAGCGACCGCCTGCGCAGCGAACGCTTGAACTCCCTGCTGAACGCGTATGCCGGTTGCGTGGATGACGCCGCCGACTTGATCGAATTGGGACGCGAAAAACAGCAGGACATCCGCCTGGGAATCAAGGAAGCGCAAAAGCGGCTGAAGGAATTTTTGCCGCAGCTCGAGAAGCTGGCGGTGGAAGGCCAGGACCTGCCGGTGTACAAAGAAACGCTGGAGGATTCCATCGAAGCCACCAAGACAGCGCAGACCGAGGCAGACAAAGCCGCCAAGGAAATTGCGCCCGCGCCGGTGCGGCGGAAACCGTCATGAAACTCAGCCCGATCCAAGGCGTTTCCTTTCCCGCGGGAGCGCGGATTTTTCAGCGCATGTTTACGCGCGTAGGCTGCCACGGGCGCCCGCCGCGGTTCGTCGCAGAATTTTATCCGTACGCGAATCTGACGCACACTATCCGGCTGGTCGAAGATTCCGCGTACGTGCGGCTTTCGGACGTGTTCCGCGGCGCGCCGCTCGGTGTACTCGAAGCGACGGCGGCGATCTTGCTCGCGCGCGTATATCGCCGGCGAGCCGCGCGTGAATTTGCGGAGACCTATCGCGAATTCGCGCTGGCGCGGAGCACGCGGCGCCGCTTGCTGCTCATGCGGAGAAAGCGGGGACGCCGCATCGCCTCGCATCCGCGCGGCGCGCATCACGACCTCCAAACACTTTTCGCGCGGCTTAACCGGCGGCATTTCCGCGGGCGGCTGCACCGGCCGCGGCTCGGCTGGAGCGCGCGTCCCTGGCGCACGCAGCTTGGTTGCTGCGACCCGGCGCTCGACCAGATCGTCCTCAGCTCGCGCCTGGATTGCGAAAACGTGCCGCGCTACGTGGTGGAATACGTCCTCTTCCACGAGATGCTGCACGTGAAGCATCCCATCCGCCGCGCGAGCTGCGGCCTGCAGGCGCATTCCGCGGAATTTCGCCGGCAGGAACGCCGCTTCCCCTTCTACGAACGCGCGCGGCGCTTCCTCACGCGCCTCGGCTAGGATTTCTTTCGCCGCGCTTTTGCGCGTTCCACTTTTCTCGTGAGCTGCGCGATTCTCTGGCGGACTTGCTTGGCGTTGTCCGCTTGCGGAAGAATTTCCAGGTACGCGTTGTAGTGGATGATGGCATCTTCGTAGTCGCGCTTCCCTTCGTAGGCCCGGCCGAGCAGGTAGTGCGGGCGCGCAAAGCCGGGTTTGTAGCGAACTGCGTCCAGGAATCGCTCGATCGCCGCGTCGTAGTTTTTCTTTTTGAGGTAAAACATCCCGATTTCGACGCTCTTTTCCGCCTTGAAGGGCTCGAACGTCGGCGGAGGCTGCGTGTTTTTCTTCGGCGGCGGCTGCGGCGGCTGCTGAGCGGAAAAAATCACCGTGGGCAGCAGCGCAAGCAACGCCAGCGCGAAATAAGCGCGTCGAATCATTTCGGCTTCTGGATGGTAACAGATTCGCTTTGCTAAACTGGAGTTGCTCCGGCGATGGCTGCCGGCAGCATTTTTGCAATGGACCTCGACCAAAAAGTCGCCAGCCTTCCCGCGCAGCCGGGCGTGTATCTGTTCAAGGACGTGCTCGACAACATCGTGTACGTGGGCAAGGCGCAATCGCTGCGCCATCGTGTGAAATCGTATTTTCTGGAATCGCGCACGCAGGACGCCAAGACCGGCTCCCTGGTGCGGGAGATTGCCGACGTCGCCTACATCGTCGTGGACAACGAAAAGGAAGCGCTGGCGCTGGAAAACAACCTGATCAAGCAGCACAAGCCGCGCTTCAACGTGCTGCTGCGCGACGACAAGACGTACCCGTACATCAAGTTTACCGCCTACGAAAAATTCCCGCGGGTGTACGTCACACGGCGCCTGAAAAAGGACGGCTCCATTTATTTCGGCCCGTACTTTCCCGCCAGCCTGGCGCACCGGCTGGTGCACTTCATTCACAAAAAGTTTCTGGTGCCGTCGTGCACGGTGGATTTGACGCGCGCGCATCCGCGGCCGTGCTTGCAGTATTACATTAACCGCTGCCTCGGCCCGTGCGTGCCGGGACTGGTCACCGACGAGCGCTACACCGAAGCCGCGCGCGACGTGCGGCTGTTTCTCGAAGGCCGCCGGCACGATTTGCTGCGCAGCCTCGAAACGCGCATGGAAAAAGCGTCCGGGGAAGAGCGCTACGAAGAGGCGGCGACCTATCGCGACCTCTTCCGCATGGTTCAGGACATCGAAGAAAAACAAAAACTTGCCGCGGCGACGGGCGATGACACCGACGTGCTCGCGTGGTACGCGGAGCCGCCGCAAGTCGCCGTCAATTTGTTCCACTTGCGCGGCGGACGCGTGGTGGACCGCCGCGATTTCTACTGGGAGGATTTGGCGGAATTCGAGCCGCGCGAATTTCTGACTTCCCTGCTGAAGCAGCTCTACCTCGAAGCGCATTATCTGCCGCGAATGATTCACGTGCCCATGGAAGTTGACGATCGCGAACTGCTCGAACAGATCCTCAGCGAAAAAAGCGGGCGCCGCGTGGAAATTCTGACGCCGCAGCGCGGCCAGAAACGCGCGCTGCTGGAGCTGGTCGAAAAAAACGCCCGGCATTCTTTCGAGCAGCGTTTCCGTGTGCTGAAGCCGGCGTCGAAAGCCATCGCCGAAGCGCTGGAAGCGGCGCTCACGCTGCCGGAGCCGCCGAGGCGCATCGAAAGCTTCGACATCTCTCACATCCAGGGCTCGGACACGGTAGCGTCCATGGTCGTGTGGGAAGACGGGCGCATGAAAAAATCCGATTACCGCAAATTCATCATCCGCCACGAAGCGGGCAACGACGACTTCCTCAGCATGCGCGAAGCCGTCGAGCGGCGCTACCGCCGCTTGCAATATGAAAAAAAGCCGCTGCCCAGCCTGATCCTGATTGACGGCGGCATCGGCCAGCTCCACGCAGCGGCGGCGGCGCTGGAGCGGCTGGAAATCATCAACCAGCCGGTGGCCAGCATCGCCAAAAAAGAAGAAATCATTTATGTGCTCGGACAGGAAAACGAACCCGTCCGGCTCGAAAAACACTCGCCTATCCTGCACTTGATTCAACAAGTGCGCGACGAAACCCATCGCTTTGCCGTCACCTTTCACCGCCAGCGCCGCTCCGCTCGACATCTGCACAGCGAGTTGACGGAAATCATGGGCGTGGGCCCACGCACTGCGCAGAAGCTGCTGCGCAAATTCGGCAGCGTCGCCAACCTGCGCGCCGCCAGCGTCGAAGACCTGGCCGCCACCGTGGGTCGCGCACAGGGCCAGCGCGTGTACGAGCACCTGCACCGCGAACCAGCCATTCGGTGAACGGCGTTAAGTGAAAACGCTCTCTTCGGTAACCAATAGGAATCCAACGCGCTTCCTTGCTTGGCAAAGGGGCGTATGCTAGTGTGGCCGTGGGAGGTAGTGTCATGAGCGAGAACACTGGATCGAGGGTGAGTTACTTCCTGGTCGGGCTGGGCATCGGGACGCTGCTGGGAATTCTGTTTGCCCCCAAGTCCGGCGAAGAGACGCGGGAATATCTGTCCGATCAGGC
>DASYRO010000219.1:0-6296 GCA_036004385.1 Candidatus Acidiferrales bacterium | reverse complement strand
CCTTGGCGATTTCAACAAGCGTCGCGGTGCCCGAAGCGTTGTCCACTGCGCCGTTGTAGATTTTGTCTCCCTTCATTTCCGGCCCGATGCCAAAGTGGTCCCAGTGCGCACAGTAGATGACGTATTCGTTTTTCAGCTTCGCGTCGCTGCCCGGCAGTTTCGCGATCACATTTTGCGAGTTCACTGTACGCAGCGTATTTTTGAACGCGAGCTTCGCGCGCAGACCAAGCGGCACGGGTTTGAACTCACGAGTTACCGCAGCCTCCTTGAGCGCGACCAGATCTTTTCCGGCGGCTTTGAAAAGTTTGTCGGCCAGATCCCAGGTGAGCCAGCCTTCCACCGCAACGCGGCCCATATTTTTGTCCGGCGTAACCAAGTCAAACTGTCCGCGCCCCCAGCTATTGCGCACCACGTCCCACGGATAGCCCGCGGGGCCGCTCTCGTGGATGATGAAGCAGCCCGCCGCGCCTTTTTCCGCGGCCTTTTCGTACTTGTAGGTCCAGCGGCCGTAATAGGTCATCGCCTTGCCGCCGAAAACTTTCGGGTCGAGCTGCTTCGCGTCTTTCGGGTCTGCTATCGGCGGATCATTTACGAGCACGACAATCACTTTGCCCTTGACGTCCACACCTTTGAAATCGTCCCAATTGAATTCCGGAGCTTGCACGCCGTAGCCGACGAAAATCATCTCCGCATCCACTGACGCGTTCTGCGTCACGCGCTTGGTCCAAGCCACATAGTCGTCCTGATATTTCGGTGCGAGACTCGCCGCAGCGCCGGAAAATTCCAGCTTCATCGCCGGGTCCGCGGTGATTTCCACCAGCGGCACTTTCTGCACATACGTACCGTTGGGATTTCCCGGCGCCAGGCTCGCCGTGCGGAATTGCTCGGTCAAATATCTCACTGTGAGCTCTTCGCCCTTTGACGCAGGCGCGCGGCCTTCGAACTCATCCGAGGCAAGCTTCTTGATGTGGTTCAGGACGCTGCCGCCGGAAATGGACTTGAGCGCGGCATCCGGCGCGCTCGGCGCATTTTGTGCCAGGAGTCCGATCGCCAGCAGAAAGGCCGACGCAGGCGCAATCATCCGCACCGATCTATTTTTGTGGAAAAAAGACATCGGAATTCTCCTTCCAGCCGGGCGCATCGAGTTGAAAGAGTTCAGTTCCGCAATGAACGATGATATCCGTAAAGACCGAAAAGCGAAAATCGAAAAGCGAAAAGCGAAAACCGGAAGGATGAAAACTAAAAATCGATAACCGAAAAACGAAAAACGGCGGAGCAAGCTCGCCGTCAGTCCAAGCTTGCTCCACCGTTTAGAAGGCCACAGCCGGTTTTCGTTCTTCGATTCTCGCTACTCGATCCTTTAACTACACCCAGTGAAGTCTATCTGCTTGGCCGTGACCGTCGCGCCGGCGGTGACCGCCAGTGGCGCATTGGCCGAATCAGTTGTCACGACGACAGACGTGGGCGAGCACGTAGGTGTCCCGCCGCTCAGCGGACGGAACGCGCGCGCCTCGACCTTGAAGAGCACACTGCCACTCGCGGGGACGGAGAATGTCGTGCCTGAAGACGCGAAGGTGCCCACGCTCGGATTGCTGGCCGGCACGATGAGCGTGTACTGCTCGCAGAATGTATTCGCGGGGCAGACCACGCTCACCGGCGTCGCCGTCGTAGCGATGTTCGCGGTGGAGGCGCCCATCAGCGGGATGGTGACGTCGCGCGTGCCTCCGCCGGAGAGTGTGATGTTCTGGAACGCGCTCATCGCCGCGTCAATGCTGGCGCCTGCGCCGGCATTTTCCGAGGTCACGACACCCTGAATGGTGCCCGGCCCGGTCGCGACGCCAGTCTCGGCAACCAGCGGAATTTTGCCCATGGACGTACCGCCCGGCACATTTAACGCGATCGTCGCGTTATAGGCAACGCCCGCGCCGCTCGTCGCAACCGCCACTACGTCAAAGATTCCGACGGGCAGCGGGCAGAAATTGAAATTGCCGTTGGCATCCGCCGCGGTCTGCATGATGACGCGGTCCACGCCGGTGCTGTCCGGTTGCTCGATGGCCACAAGCACCTGTCCTCCGACGATGGGCTGAAGCGTCGCGCTGTCCACAACCTGGCCGCTCAGACCGGTGCTATTCGTGCTCACCTGGCCTGCCGTCAACGTTGGCTTTAGGCGGTATTGCCCGTTGCCCTGAAGCACGATGGAGGCGCACGTGTTGAAGTCGATGTTGATATCCACGTGCTGGCCATCCGCGACACGGATGGCGCCGCCGGCGATTTGTCCGGGCGGAACCTTCAAGCCCGTATTCGCCTGGCTGGAAAGACTCAGGATGTGAATGCTGTCATCGCTGAGCACTACGCAATTGAAGCCTCCGGCGCCGCACGCGTTATTGGCCGGAGCGGGCGTGCCGCCATTGGCAAGCAGGATCAGGCGAATCTGCTGATAATCACCGGCGGGCAGCGGCACATTCGTTCCAAGCTGCGCGAGAATACATGCGGCTGCAGCCGTGGAAAGCAGATCAAGCTGTACCGGCGCGGAAGCAAGCTGCGGGGCAAGCTCCTGCCACCCGGGCGTGCTGTCGGACGCGGTCGGATTCAGGTGCGCGGAAACCCCTGTGATAGTCACGAAGACGTGCTTGAAATTCCCGCTGGGGACTTTGCAGCTCGGGGGGTCGCTGACGCTAACGCTGGCGCTGCCCATCTTCGGGTTCGAGTTGACCTGCACCGAGGTTCCGCCACAATTCACCATAACCAATATGGCCACGGCCACGATTACACTGAGGAACGAAACATAAGCAAGGCGAGAAGGAACGGCCCGAAACGCTTGCCCAGGCATAGACACCCTCCGTTTTGATATCGGACCCCGCCCGTCTGGAGCAACCCATCCTCCAGTCGCCCATGTGCCGGAAACCACTGGACCGCAAGCTTTTAGAGGCTGGTATAGCCGCTCCATTACCGGCTAAAATGGCGCGCAGCGAGCAAAGTTTGCACACTCGCGGGGCAGTCACCCTCGGTTGAGAGGAACCGTAGCGTCGGCCAGCATGCCTGCATTACCCATCGCAAATCCTCGCGAGATGGCCGGTCAGGGCCGGAATTAAGCTAGAATGGCAAGGCTTGCCACGGAGGGCGGGATGATCCATCGGCACATTTTTCATAACGACCGGCTGCTGCCCATCGAGCAGGTGCGGCTCTCGCCCGGGCAGGCAGGGCTGCTGAATGGATGGGGGCTGTTCACCACGCTGCGCATCGTGGAAGGCGAGCCGTTCGCCTATGAGCGTCACTGGAAGCGACTGCAAAAAGACGCGAGCATTCTGCACCTGCCTATGCCATTCGAGGCCGATCGCGTCCGCGGGCAGCTCGGCGAGGTGCTCCGCGCCAACCAGTGCGCCGACGGCTGTGCACGCATCTACGTCGTGTATAACAAGGCGGGTTTCTGGACGAGCGAGGAACCCTTTCCGCAGGTGGACCTGATTCTTTACTCTGCTCCGCTTCCCGCCTATCGCGAACCGGTGCGCCTGGCTGTGCGCGAGAACGGCCGTCACGCCGCATCGCCCATCGCCGGCGTGAAAGTCACGTCGTGGCTCAACAACGTGTGGAACCTCTACGAAGCGCAGCAGGCCGGATGCGACGAAGTGGTGCTTCTTAACGAGCGCGGCGAGGTGGCCGAATGCACCGCGGCGAATATTTTTTGCGTGAAGGACGGCACGGTCTACACGCCGCCGCTCAACTCAGGATGCCTCGAAGGCGTCACGCGCGGGCTGCTCGAAGAGCTGGGCCCTAAGTCCGGCATCCCGGTAGCCGAGCGCGTGCTTCGGCCGGAAGATCTTTACTCTGCGGACGAAGTGTTCATTTCCTCGACCAACCGCAACGTGCTGGCCGTTGGCGAAATCGCCGGACACAAAATAGCCGCGGCGCCGGGCACGGTGACAAAAACGCTGGGGCAGGCCTTCGATGCCTACGTGACGGAATACATCGCCGGAGTGAAAGGCCACAACGTCAGCAGCCGCTAGCGGCGCGAGGGCATAGATCCTCGCTACCTCATTGTTTTTGGCGAAGTCTATCCAAACCGGCCGGGCCAGGAAACGCGGCGCGGCTGGAGTGCGTCCAAGTCGGAGGCGTTATCAGGGCAGGTGGTTCATTCGCAAAGGCCCAGTACTGACGGGCCAGCGGATTTGTAGAAAAAGGAGACAGGAATTGAAGACAAAGATTGCATTGACACTGGTTGTGGCGTTCGCGCTGGCTTTCACGCTGGCGATGGTTGCGCGCGCCGATGATGCGAAAGTGGCAGGGAAGTGGGAATCAAAGTTCACGACACCGCAAGGGGAAACCCGCACGACCACTTTTACGTTTGTTCAGGACGGGGACAAACTCACCGGCACCGTCAGCGGCAGGATGGGAGACACGCCTCTGACCGGCAAAGTGAAGGGCGACGAAGTGAAATTCACGGTCACGCGGCAAACTCCGAACGGCGAAATGAAGTTGGAGTACACCGCGAAGATCGAGGGTGACACGATGAAGGGATCCGTCGAGACGGCGCAAGGCAAGCGCGATTGGTCGGCAACAAAGGCCAAGTAATTCATACCGGGATCAGGGACTGATCAGGGATTAAGTTTCCACCCCGGGTGATCCGTCGTAAGTGAAGAGAGCGCGGAGATGTTGCCGCGCTCTCTTTTTTTCCGTCTACACACGGCGCTACTCAGCGCGGCGCTCGCTGCGTGCCAGCGTAATCTTGAGCAGCGGCGGCGCGAGCAGCGTGGTTACCATCACCATGATGACCACCGCGGAAAACAGCGCGTCGCTGACTACGCCCAATCCCTTGCCAATGCTGGCGAAAATCAGTCCCACCTCGCCGCGCGGCATCATGCCCACGCCGATGGACAGCCGGTCGAGTTTGGGGCTGCAACCCAGGCCGGCGACAAGCTTTCCGGCGATGGCAACTGCCGTCAACAATGCTGCGATAACCACCACCTGACGATCCGCGAACGATTCCAACTTCACCTGCATCCCCATCAGCACAAAAAATACGGGCACCACCAGCGTTTCCAGCGGCGCGAGTGCGTCGCGCAGCGTGTGGCCCTTCAGTTCTTCGAGAAAGAATTCTTCCAGCACGAGACCTGCGGCGAACGCGCCCACAATCGTGGCCAGGCCAATGGAATTCGCCAGCCACGAAAGCAGAAATGCGAAACCCAGCCCGAAGAGCAGCTTCACGTTGTCCAACTCCAGCCGCGCGAGCCGCCGCACCATGCGTTGCGTGGTCCACATCCCCGCGCCGATGGCTACGGCAAGAAACACGACGGCCTTGAGCGTGATGATAGAAACGCTGAGCAGGCTGACCGAGCCGGTCACTACCAGCCCGCTGACTACCGCGAGAATGACGAGTCCGAGCACGTCGTCAATCACCGCCGCGCCAAGAATAATTTTGGCCTCCGTGCGCTGCGACTGCTGCAAGTCTCGAAAGACGCGCGCGGTAATACCCACGCTCGTTGCCGTAAGGATGGCTCCGATGAAAATGTCTTTTTGCAGCGGCGCCCCGGGCGTAAGCCACGCCATGAGCCCTATTCCGAGGAGAAACGGGCAGACAACACCGATAACGGCGACCAGAAATGCCGCCAGTCCGACCTTGCCCATTTCGTGCACGCTGGTTTCCAGCCCCACGAGGAAAAGCAAAATGATGACGGCGACGCGCGAGAGCTGATCAATAAAGGAAAACACGGTGACGGCCATGGGCGCGGCAGCGCTGCGCAGCACGTCCACCAGCCGTTCGGTATGCGGGCCGGGGGTCAGAATCTTTTCCGCCGCGTCGGCCAGGCTCAAGTTTTGCGCGAGCGCAGCGTTGATAATGGCCAGCATCGTCGGGCCTTCGCGCACCACCGTGATGACCGGCTCGCGGAAATAGTACGCGACGTTGGCGGCGACCATGCCGATCAGCAGCTCACCCAGCACGGCCGGCTGGCCAAGTTTTTTCATCCAGTGCCCGCCGAGCGACGCGCCCACGGCGATCAGCATCAGCGCGATGAGCACCGGCGCCACGGGATCGCCGTGCTGCGCCGTGCTCTCCGCCTGTGCGATGAACAGAGCTGGGACCGGAAACGGCATGCGGGAATTGTTATCGGCTCGGGGCGGTTGGGCAAGCAAAAACGAAAAGAATCGTTACTGGGTCGCGGGCCATTCCAGCGCGGCGACTTTGTCTTGCAACTCCTGCGTGATTCGCGCGGGGTCCGCGTCGGCCGGATAGCGTACGGGCTTGCCGATACTGACGCGGACCGCGCCGGGCGGCGTCCATTTCTTGCGCGCCTTGCGGA
>DASYRO010000218.1:0-5770 GCA_036004385.1 Candidatus Acidiferrales bacterium | reverse complement strand
GCGTCGCGTTGATGAGCAGGCCGGCCTTTACGCCTTCGCCGGCGGCCAGGTCGCGCAGCACTTTGTCGCACGCGTCGTGGTTCCATTCGCCGAGCGCTGCGTAGCCTGCCGTCAATTTTTCCATCAGAGCGGGCAGCTTCGCGTCCTTCCAGAATTTCTCCACGGCCGCCGGGTCATACCCGAAATCGTCGCCGAAAAATCCGCGCGCAGACGTGGAAAAATCCGGCAGCAGGCGTGTGCGCGGGCGGATCAGGTCTATGGTGCGCAGAAACCATTCGCGTCCCGCGCCGGCGGCCCATTCCTCTCGCCAGATTTTCGCGCGCTTCAGCTCGCTCTCGACAAACGGCGCGAGTTCCTCCACCGGCAGCTTCTGCAAGTATTGCGTGTTGAACCATTCCAGCTTGGGGCGATCGAAGATGGCGTTCGTGCGGCTGACGCTGGCGAGCGAAAAGCGCTCGAGCAATTCAGATGTGCGCAAGAATTGCGAATCGTCGCCCGGCGACCATCCCAGCAAAGTCAGAAAATTGCGGAACGCTTCGGGCAGAAACCCTTCTTCCTTATACGAACCCACGCTGGTCGCGCCGTGCCGTTTGGACATGCGCGTCTTGTCCGGGCCGAGGATCAGCGGCACGTGCGCGAAAATCGGCGGCGGCGCGCCCAGCCCGCCATAGATGAGCACCTGTTTCGGCGTGTTGGACAAATGGTCGGCGCCGCGGATGACGTGCGTGATACGCATCTCCATGTCGTCCACCACGCAGGCCAGATGATACGTCGGCAGCCGCGCCGTTTGTCCCGGCTTCGGCGAGCGCAGCAAAACGAAGTCTTCGATTTCCGCGTTCTGCACTTCGCGCCGGCCGAACACGGCGTCGTCGAACGCCGTTGTGCCGTCCTCGGGCACGCGGAAGCGGACCGCGGGCTGGAAGCCCTGCGCGGCGGTTTGCGTTTCGGCGGCGGCGCGTCCTGCCGGGTCCAGATTTCTGCAGGCACAGCGCAGTTTTTTCAGCGCCTTTTTTTCCTGGCCTTCGACCGCTTCGGATTCGTCTGCTGTTTCCGCCGGCGCCGCATCGCCTCCGGCATATTTTTCCGGCGGGCAGTAGCACATATACGCGGAACCGTTCGCGAGCAAGTTTTCCGCAGCCGCGGAATACATTTCCAGGCGCTGCGATTGGAAAATGGGGCCTTCGTCCCAATCGAGTCCCAGCCAACGAAGACTTTCCAGGATGCCGTCCACCAACTCGGGGCGGTTGCGCTCGACGTCGGTATCCTCGATGCGCAGGATGAAGACACCGCCTTTGTGGCGGGCGAAGAGCCAGTTAAAAATAGCCGTGCGCGCGCCGCCCACATGCAGGTAGCCGGTAGGCGACGGCGCAAAGCGCACGCGAGGTTTTATAGCTGTGATCATGAGTCCTGCGGGCTTCGGCGCCGGAATTCGAAACGCCGTAGTTTAGCCGAAGCCTTGACAAATTGCGAGACGCCATTGGCAGCTTCGCTGCGAGTACTAGTCCGTTCTATTGACCCTGCCGGAATCCGTGCGCTATAGTCCCTCGCTTGGGAATCTATCGTGTTCAGTGCGCGATTCTTAACAAGAAAGCAGTTCCTTCTGAGTTCCCTGCAGGCATGCCTGCCGGACGTGTGCGTGACGTCCTTCCCGCGGCGGTCGTGCTGATGAAGCAGGGGCCAGACGCGCAAGTTTCAACCCGACGCGCGTCGGGTAGGTACCGAGCGCTCCCCGCATGACCTCGGAAGGCATCATCGCACTGGCGCTGCTGATGACCTCGGCCCTGACGGCGGCGCTTTTCGCCTACATGCACCGCCTCAAGCGGCAGACGTATCTGCTGCTGTGGACCTGCGGCTGGACCGTCCACGCCCTGCACTATCTGATGCCCGCGCTGATTCCCACCTGGAAGTTGTTCGCAGGAAGAAATTCCTTTCCGCTACCGGAAAGCGCATTCACGGGCCTGGACCTGTGGTTGTTGAGCGTCTCCGTCCTGTTTTTCTATTGTGCGGCCAGACTCTACGCGCAATTGCAGCCGCTGTACGGCGCCGCGGCCGCTGCCGGCGCCGCGTTTGGATTGTGGGCCGCCGCGTATCAACTGGGTGCAATTCCTTTTTCGCCCTACGTGGGCATCGCAGTGGCTTTTTTCTCCGTCGCCAAAGTGTTCTGGGACGAAAGCCGCCGGCAAGAATCCATGGCCGACCGGCTGCTGACAGCATCCTTCGTCATCTGGGGTCTGTTGATGCTGGCCAGCGCCTCGAAATTGTTTGTCGCGGAACTGTATGTGTTAGTGATCATCCCGCAACTCTTCGTCGCCGTGCTGATGGTCATGGCCCTTTATGAGGAAGAAAAGCGGCGCGTCGAACGCAATATGCTGGCGCTTTCTAATTTGAATCTGACCACGTCGAGCTTCGTCGGCGGCGAAATTCAGAAGATGCTTTCGCAAGCGCTGGAGCGCGTACTCAATGTGGTGCGCTTGCCTTCCGGCGCGCTGTGCCTGCACCACGGCGATCCTACCGGACCGACGTCCGTGGTGGATATCGGCTTGGGCAACGCCTTCTGGGCCACGGCGCACGAAGAGGGTCTGGACGACCAGCTCGTCAATCTCGTCGCGCGGCTGGGCGGCCTCGTCGTGTTCAGTGACCTGACTCAGAACGACAAATGGGAAGGACTCGAACAGCGCGAGCCGGGATTCCAGCGTTTCCGCCAACTGGCCATCGCACAGGAAATCCGCACAATGGTGGGCATCAGCCTGCAGGCTAAGGAGCGCGTTTTCGGGCTCATCCTGCTGGGCACTCCGGATAATCGCCGCTTCACGCCGGCGGAACTGCGCCTCCTGCTGGCGCTCGGCCACCAAATCGGCATGGCGGTGGAGAACAGCTACTTGATCCAGCAATCCGCGCGCCGCACGGAAGAACTGCACATCCTCAACGAAATCGGCCGCGCGCTCAGCTCCACGCTGGACCTGGACAAACTCTTCGAAATGATCCTTTCCGAAATGCAGCGGCTCTTCGACGTCAACAACTTCTACATCGCGTTCTATGATGCGGCCCGCGACGAAATCCATTTCAGCATGGAAACTGCCAGCGGCGTGCGCATCCCGCCGCGCTCCCGCAAAGCCGGACGCCACCTTACGGAACACATTGTCCGCACGCGGCAGCCCGTGCTCATCCGCGAAAATTACGCGCAGGAAGTCCGCAAGATGGGCCTGGAACCGCTGCAGACCGTGGGTTGTTTCTGCGGCGTGCCGCTGATCCTCTACGATCGTGGCGTCGGTGTGATGGCCGTGCACAGCACGCAGACGCGCGCATTCGACGAAGGCCACCTGGAGCTGATGCGCGTGCTGGCCAGCGAGGCCAGCATCGCCATTGAAAACGCCCGGCTCTTCCGCGGGGAGCAGAAAAAAACCCGCCAGCTCACTCTGCTCAACGACATTTCGCGCAATGCCATCACCACGCTCAACCCGGAAGAGATTCTTGCCACCATTTCCCAGGAAATGGAAGAAACACTGGCCTTCGATCACATCGCCATCGGTTTGCTGGACTACACTTCGAAAGAGGTGGTCATCCAGGCCGAAGCCGGCAGGCGCCGCGCCGAAGAACCCATGCTCGGACGCCGCATCGCCATCAGCGATGGATTGGTCGGCTACGTGGCCCGCACCGGACAAATTGCCACGCTGGAGGATGCGGCCAAGGCGGCGCCGGAAGCGGCCGTCAGCATGCTGTCCGGCACGGCTACGGCCATCGCTTTGCCCATCATCTATGCGGAGCAGCTCCTCGGAGTGCTTTCCGTCGAGTCCCGGAAGGAAGCGCCGTTCCCCGACGAAGACATATTGCTTTTCCGCACGCTGGCGGACTTGATTGCCGTAGCCCTGCACAACGCGCAGTCCTTCCAGAAAGCGCAGGAGCAGGCCATCACCGACGGCCTCACCGGCGTCAAAACGCACCGCTTCTTCATGGAAGCGCTTTCTTCGGAATGGAAGCGCGCCACGCGCGCCGGCCGGCCGTTCTCGCTGGTGCTGATGGACCTGGACCGCTTCAAGTTCGTCAACGACTTCTACGGCCACCTGGAAGGCGACCTTGTGCTGCAGCGCGTGGCCAATATTCTGGAGCAGAATTGCCGCCGCTCCGACGTCGTTTCCCGCTACGGCGGCGACGAATTTGTGGTGCTCATGCCGGAAACCAATATCGAGCAGGGCCGCGGCATCGCCATGAAGCTGCGCGCTTGCGTGGAAGCCGATGCCCTGTTGCGCGAGAAAAACATCACCGGCAGCTTCGGCATCGCCTGCTTCCCGTTGCACGGCGCCACGCCGCAGGAGTTGATCCAGGTCGCCGACGCATCGATGTATCTTTCCAAGCACCAGGGTGGCAACGCCGTTTCCACCGCGGAGAGTTTCGAGGCCGACGAGAGCAAGCGCTGGAAGCGCGACGTCCTCGAGGCCTATCTCGGCGTGACTCTCAAGCGGCAGTTCACCACCGGCCCGGAAGCCTTCCAGATAATCTATCGCCGCCTGGAGCAATTCACGCGTTCGCTGGCGCACGCCCAGGTGGATACGGTATTCACGCAAATGCCCGGACAGCCGCCGTGCGACGGGCTGGATGCGGTGCCCGCCGCAGTGATCGATACGGTCACGTCGCTGGCTTTCGCCGTGGACGCCAAGGATCCATACACCCAGGGCCACTCGCGCAAAGTGGCCGCCTATGCGGTCGTGCTCTGCCGTGCCCTCGGCTTATCCGACAAACAAACGGCTGAGGTGCGCCTCGGCGGCATCCTGCACGACGTGGGCAAAGTCGGCATCCCAGAAGCCATCATGAACAAGGCCGTACCGCTCGACGCCGGGGAGTGGGAAACCATGAAGGGTCACGCCGCGCTCGGCGCGCAGCTTCTCGAGCCGCTGCGCTACATCGCCGGCATTCAGAAAATCGTTCGCCACCACCACGAATTCTTTGACGGGTCTGGCTACCCGGAAAACCTGGCCGGCGCGGGCATCCCGCTCGGCGCGCGCATCGTGGCTATCGCTGATGCTTACGACACCATCACCTCCGAGCGCACCTATAAACGCGCGCGCAGCGCAGAAGACGCCCTGGCCGAACTCGAACGCTGCGCCGGCTCGCAATTCGATCCCGAGCTAGTGACTGCGTTCGTCAAGACCATGCGCCTGCGGAAGAGCCGCGCGCTCACCGAAAAGGAGCTCGCCGAAGTGGCCGCCGTAAATGGCGATGCCGAAGCCGCCGAGCCCGCGCCCAACTCCCAAGCCACGGCCACACCAGCCGAGAATTGACTGGGCACTCCGTTGGGGCGCAATTTGTTGCGCCCGCAAGTAATGCCGGCCACTCGCCACCGTCGAGGAGAAAATTCCCATGCAAACAGCACGCTTGAAATGGACTGAGCGGGAGCAATTCGCAGCAGTGACGCCCTCTGGGCACGACGTTCCCTTCGACGCCGACCGCCAGCACAACTCCGCGCCCGGGCCCATGGAAATGCTTCTCGCCGCGCTGGGCGCGTGCACCGCCACCGATGTGGTGATTATCCTGGGTAAAAAAAGACAGAAACTCGAAGCACTGGAAGTGATTGTTTCCGGCGAACGCGCGCCCGACCCGCCGCAAGTGTGGACGACAATTGAAATTGTTTACACGCTGCGTGGCACGCTCGACGAGAAAGCCGTGCGTGACACCATCGAGCTCTCTGAGAATAAATACTGCTCCGTCGCCGCCATGCTGCGCAAAACCGCAAAAATTTCTTTCCGTTTCGAAATCCTGCCGGCCGCTTAATGCC
>DASYRO010000217.1:0-10260 GCA_036004385.1 Candidatus Acidiferrales bacterium | reverse complement strand
CGGCTTCGGCACCGCAGAGGACACCAACCAGCGTTTCCGCTTTCTGCTTTCTCACGGACAGACCGGGCTCTCCGTCGCCTTCGACCTTCCCACGCTGATGGGTTACGACTCCGACCACGCACTCTCGGAGGGAGAAGTGGGCAAGTGCGGCGTGGCCATCAGCTCGCTCGCGGACATGGAAGTGCTCTTCAACCAAATTCCTACAGCCGACGTCACCACCTCGATGACCATCAACTCTCCGGCCGCAGTCATCTGGGCCATGTATCTTGCCGTCGCAGAAAAACAGGGCGCGGACTGGAAGAAAATCTCCGGCACGATTCAGAACGACATCCTCAAGGAATACATCGCGCAGAAGGAATACATATACCCGCCCGAGCCTTCCATGCGCCTAGTGATTGATACGTTCGAATTTGGCGTCAAGCACACGCCCAAGTTCAATTCCATTTCCATCAGTGGCTATCACATTCGCGAAGCCGGCTCGACGGCCATCCAGGAACTGGCCTTCACGCTGCGCGACGGCATCGAGTACGTGGACTGGGGCATGCGCCGCGGACTCGACGTGGACGAATTCGTGCCCCGACTCTCCTTCTTCTTCAACGCGCATAACGATTTCTTCGAGGAAATTGCCAAGTACCGCGCCGCGCGACGCATCTGGTACGCGACGATGCGCGACCGCTACGGCTCAAAATCCCCGCGCGCTTGCGCCCTGCGCTTCCATTCGCAGACGGCCGGCTGCTCGCTGACGGCGCAACAGCCGTACAACAACGTCGTGCGCACGGCGATTCAAGCGCTGGCCGCGGTGCTCGGCGGCACGCAGTCTCTGCATACCAATTCGCTCGACGAGGCCTGGGCTCTGCCCACGGAATTTGCCGCCACGCTCGCCCTGCGCACGCAGCAGATCATCGCCCATGAAAGCGGCGTCACCAACACGGTGGACCCACTGGGAGGCTCCTATTTTGTGGAGACGCTGACCAATGAAGTCGAGGCCGGCGCGTGGGAATACATTAAGAAGATTGACGCGTTCGGTGGCATGGTCGCGGCCATCGAGCGCGGTTTCCCTATGCGCGAAATCGCCGAGGCCTCCTACCGCTACCAGATGGCCGTGGACAAGAAAGAAAAAATCATCGTCGGCGTGAACGATTACGTCACCCAGGAACAGCCCATCGACATCCTTCAGATTGACGAGACCGTCGCTCACCGCCAGGCTGCGCGGTTGAAGAAACTCCGCGCCGATCGTTCCTCGGACGAAGTCAGTCGCCGCCTCGGGGCTCTGCGCAAAGCCGCGCAAGGCTCCGAAAATCTCATGCCCTTCATTTTCGACGCGGTAAAAGCTTACGCCACGCTCGGCGAGATTTGCGACGCCATGCGCGACGTCTTCGGCACCTACGAAGAAGTTGCCGTCACTTAGCGCTTTCCAACTTGCTGCGGCTAACCAAAGAGGGAGAGCCTGTCATTCCGAGCGAAGCGAGGAACCTGCGTTCTTATTTCAAGGTAGTCGAGCGCAGTTGGGATCGCCTGGGATGCCAGCGAACTGTCAGTTAATCGGCTCGTACACCAGGTCGTAGTCGTCGGGGTCGGTGCTTTTTTCCTTGCAGCCGGGACGCGGCTTGAGCGACACGAGCTTGCCGCCCGCTTTGATAGTCTCTCCGGGCTTGATTTTCCCGTCGGCCATCATGGCGCGCTTGAGCGCGTCGCGAAATGCGCGGTTGATTTCCTGGAGCTCGGTGGCGATGTCCCGGGCCATGCTGACGTCGTCATCGTCAATGTCGCGTTTCGGGTCTCGCTCGGTCAGCTCGCGCAGCTTTTCATTGACTCCGGCGAGCCCTTTTTTCAGCTCCTTGGTGTCCAGCTTTTTGCTGGCGCGAGCTTTCTTTTTCTTCGCCACGACGGGCCTCCCGCGTTTGAGGCGGCCATTGTAAACAATTTGCGTTTTGCGCGCCAGAACTGACGCGAATCACCTGGAGGGGTTCACATGAGTATTACTATACGCAGAAAGTACCTGACCGCGCTGCTCGTTGTGTTCCTACTGCTAAGCGTTCAATCCGCACGAACGACCAAGACGAAAAGCACCGAAATCACCACGCGCGATGGTGTCAAAATCCATTACATCGAAGAGGGCGTGCATGTGAAGCGCCAGCCGTCAATTCTGTTAGTCCCCGGGTGGACGATGCCTGGATGGATCTGGGACCGGCAAATTGGCTATTTTGCGAAATCCCGTCGCATCGTGGCCATGGACCCGCGCGGCCAGGGCGAATCCTCCAAGCCTACCGATGGCTACTTCCCCGCCGCGCGGGCGCGCGACATCAAGGCCGTCGTGGATCAACTCAAACTCGCGCCCGTCGTGCTCGTTGGCTGGTCCATGGGCGTTCCTGAAGTCGTCGCTTATGTGGATCAATTCGGCACGAAGGACCTCGCGGGCATCGTCCTTGTGGACGGCATTGCAGGAACTGATCCCAACCCGCAAATGATGACTGTGTTGACCAGTGTTGCTGGCAACTTCATGAAGGATCGCGACAAATTCATGGGCAGCTTTATCCGCACCATGTACAAGACGCCGCAACCAGAGCCTTACCTACAGAGAGTCATGGCCGCATCCAAGCAAACGCCCACCACCGCTGCCATCACACTCTTTGTCGGCCTGATTACCACCGATCTTCGCCCGGCTCTCGCCAAGATCGACAAGCCCACGCTCATCTGCATCGCGCCGGGCGGCCCGTGGGATGCCGTCTATGACGACATGCAGAAGCGCATTTCCGGCTCGCGCCTCGAAAAATTCGACGGCGCCGGCCACGCGCTCTTCGTCGACGCCGCCGACAAGTTCAATGTGCTACTCGACGAATTCATAAGGGGAATCAGCACGCCCTAATCATCTTCCTCCTGTGGGTCCTTCTCTGCGTTCCTCTGTGCGCTCTGCGCCTCTGCGTTGGATTTTGAGTGTCATTGAGATATCCTCTCGCCGGACTTAGGCGGCCGAACGTGACCGACAAAGAGTTAACGAGCGCAATTATCGGCGCCGCGATTGAGATCCATCGCCAGCTTGGTCCCGGATTGTTGGAACATGTCTACGAAGAATGCTTGGCGCGCGAACTCGAACTTCGCAGCATACCGTTTGAACGACAAAAACCGATTCCGCTAGTTTACAAGGATTTGAAGCTCGAAGTCGGCTATCGCCTGGATTTGCTTGTCGCCGGCCGAGTCGTTGTGGAGATCAAGGCCGTAGAGGCCCTTGCTCCCATCCACGAAGCAATCATGCTAACTTACTTGCGTCTTTCGGAGCACCGATTGGGTCTGCTTATTAATTTCCACGTACCCATCCTGAAAGACGGCATCCGGCGATTCGTATGGCACTATGACCCGGATGAAACATCAAAAGATAACGCAGAGTCGCAGAGTTCGCTGAGGAACGCCGAGGATGCCTGAAAAGAGAATTAGAGTCCTGATTGCCAAGCCCGGCCTGGATGGCCATGACCGCGGCGCGAAAATCGTCGCGCGCGCGCTGCGTGACGCCGGCATGGAAGTCATTTACAGCGGACTCCGGCAGACGCCGGAGATGATCGCCGCCGCCGCCGTGCAGGAAGACGTGGACGTCATCGGCCTTTCCATTCTTTCCGGCGCGCACAATACCCTTTGTCCGCGCCTGCTTGAACTTCTCCGCGAAAAAGGCATGACCGACGTCACCGTGCTCATCGGCGGGATCATTCCCGAAGCGGATATTTCCGCGCTCAAAAAAGCAGGCATCGCGGCAATTTTTCTGCCCGGCACGTCCACGCAAGACATCGTCAAGTTCATTCAGGATCGCATGGCCCAGCGCCAGCGGGCCTAGCGAGCAGTGGAATCTTCTGTCCGATTCGAGCCGCAAGATTCTGTTCTACTCATCCGCCTAAATAGCCCGGACCAGTTCCCGCGTCTGACGCGCGCCGTGCTGCGTGAATTGCTTGCGCGATTCGAAATCCTTGCCGCGGGCCCTGCCGTACATGCTGTCGTCCTCACCGGCACACCGAAGTCTTTTGCCGCCGGCGCGGATTTGGAAGAAGTCAGCGCGCTTACTCCGGTCGACGCGCTGCGCTTTTCGGCGCTGGGACAATCGTTGATGCGCGGGATCGAATCGTGTCCGAAGCCGGTGGTCGCCGCCGTAGGTGGCTACTGCCTCGGCGGCGGCTTCGATTTGGCGATGGCCTGTCACCTGCGCATCGCCGCGGACGATGCACGCTTCGGCCATCCCGGCGGCTCGCTGGGAATTATTACCGGCTGGGGAGGGACTGCCCGGCTTCCGCGCATCGTTGGAGCTGCGCGCGCTCGCGAACTCCTCACGACTGGAAGAATCATCACCGCGGAGGAGGCGTACGCCTGGTGTCTCGTCAGCCGCGTGGTGCCGCCCGCTGACTTGCTGTTTTCCGCACTCGAGATCGCCCATAACGCGGGCCGGCGCGTTGCGCCGTGAAATCGCGCGAAATGGTAGAATCCGCGCGCCAATTCCTTTCCATGAACTCCGCTCCGCCACACGCCTCGCGTCCATGCCCGCTGTGCGAGGGCGTTGCCTCCCGTCTTCTCTTCCGCAGCGGCGATTGGCCCGTGGTTGAATGCGCGGACTGCAGGATGGTGTATCTCGGCGCGGAAATCAGTTACGAACAGCAAGCCAGCCAGCTTGAATTTTCCGAATCCTGGCGCGCAGAGCACGAGCGTCGCAAGCGCAAGCACCCGCTGCTCGTGGCCATTTCCGGATGGACGCGCAAGCTAAAGCCCGAAATCGGAGACCGCCTGCTGGCTCAGACGCTGCGGTGGCGCACTTCCGGCACGCTGGTGGATTTCGGCTGCGGCGACGGCAAGTTTCTGGAGCGCGCACAGCGTCACTTCGACGTCTGGGGAGTGGAGATCAGCGCGCGAGCCGCAGAGCTGGCGCGCAAGCGCGTGCCTGCCGCGCGCGTTGTTCACGCGCCGATCACCGAAGCCGCACTGCCGGCCGCCACGTTTGATGTCGTCACGCAATTCAGCGTGCTGGAGCACGAGTGGCGTCCGCTGAGCGCTTTGCGCGCCGCACACGCTGCTCTCAAGCCGGGCGGCGTGACGGTCCTCAAAGTGCCGAACTTCGCAAGCTGGAATCGTCGCGTGATGGGCAAAGACTGGTGCGGATTCCGCCTGCCCGACCACTGCAACTACTTCACGTCGGGCACGCTGGCCGCCATGCTGCGAAAAGCCGGCCTGCGCCCGCTGCGCGGATCTTTCTTCGACCGCCTGCCCACCAGCGACAGCCTGTGGATGGCCGCGCAAAAAGATTGACCGCGCCTCGCGAAAAGGTCCTCGCTCCTATTGGCGTCCGTGGCGTTCGCGTGACTGATAGACGCGTTTCTGTTCCTGGTGAATTTTCCGCCACTTCTTTTCCTCTGCGGACTGCAAGCCCGCGTCCTGTTTTCGCGCGAGAAACGCCAGCTCGCGTTCGAGCTTGCGAAAATTCTCCAGCCGCTCGGCGTCGAGATCGCCGCTCTCGATGGCCTGCCGCACGGCGCAACCGGGTTCGGCACGGTGGGTGCAATCGCGAAACCTGCACTCCGCTGCGCGCGCGGCAATATCTTCGAAAGCTCGGTCGAGTCCTGCATCCGCGTCCCACAATTGCAGCTCGCGCATGCCGGGCGTGTCAATCAGCATGCCCCCGCCGGGAAGCAGCACGAGCCGCCGTGAAGTCGTCGCGTGGCGCCCGCGGTCGTCATCTTCGCGGATAGGTTTTGTCGCAAGCTCATTTCTGCCGAGTAGCCGGTTGATGAGCGTGGATTTTCCCACTCCTGAGGAACCCACCAGCGCGACAGTCCGCCCCGGACGTAAATAGTTGTTAAGCACCGCCAGCCCTTCGCCGGACACCGCGCTGAGCACGTGCACAGGAACGCCTATCGCTACTGATTCAATCTCAGCGGCGAAGCGCGCAGCATCGTCGCACACATCGGATTTCGTCAGCAGCACAGCGGGACTCGCGCCGCTTTCCCAAACCATGGCCAAATAGCGCTCAATACGCCGTGGATTCAGATCGCGGTTCAGCGAGCTGACCACGAATATTGTGTCCAGATTGGCGGCGATTACCTGCTCTTCCGCCGCTCGCCCCGCCACCTTGCGCGACACCTTGCTGCGCCGCGGAAGGACGACGCGGATCGTCGCGCGTGCGTCGCCTCCGCGTGGCGCGATGGCCACCCAATCGCCGACCGCCGGCCACCTCTCACTGGATTGCTCGAGACGCAGTTTGCCTGCAATTTCACCGAGCAGTTCGCCTGATTCTGATTGCACGCGCCAAGCATCTTTAAGCTCTTCAACCACGCGGGCGGGCCGCAGGCCCTCGTCTGCAATCTTGCGAAACTCAGCTTCAAAAAATTCATTCCATCCCAACTCGGAAACTGAAATCACGGATGTCTCCTTTCTTCCTGCCGGGTCTTCGACCCGGCGCTACGCGAATTCGACGCCGGCCACGACTGCGGCGTGCAAACACAAATTCGTCAACTAGAGATTTCAGGAAAGGAAGGAGGGTCTTCGAGCGACGGCCAATTATTTCCGGCGAGTGGAGACAGACCCGTCCTTCGCATTGGCGACAACGACATTCACAGGCCTACCTCCAAGTGAGATGGGTTCGCTTGGCAGCGAACCGTAATCAGTGTAGCGAATCACGGCGTGGCGTTCAACGCCTTATTTTTTCACGTTGCCATCGACGTCGCGGATTTCCACCGGCCCGAGGTTCAGTTTGGCGAGCTCCGCTTCGATCTTCGCCCGGTCGCCCACAGCGATGATGATCATCTCTCCCGGCACCAGATACTTCTTGGCCATGGCCTGCACTTGCACGGGCGTCACGCTCATAATCATCGCCGGATATTTCGAGTAGTAGTCGAGGCCCAGGTCGTAGACATAGATATTGGAATAGCTGCCGGCGGCGCTGGAGCTGGTTTCGAAGTCGCCGGGAATCGAGCGCACCAGCGAGTCGCGTGCGCGGTCCATTTCTTCCGCGGTAGGGGGCTCCTCCGCCATGCGGCGGATTTCTTTCAGCGCCTCGCTGACCGCTGGAGCGGTGACGTCCGTGCGCACACCGGAGCCCACCAGGAACGGCCCGGCCGACCGCCGGAAGACGAAAGCGGAAAACGCTCCATAGGTGTAGCCGTGCTCTTCGCGCAGGTTCATGTTGATGCGGCTGCTGAAAAGCCCGCCGAGGATGTTGTTCATCACCGAGAGCGCCGCAAAATCCGGCGTTGCCCGTGGAGCGCCGATGCGCACCACGCGGATTTCCGTTTGCGGCGCCGCGGGCTTATCCACCAGGATCAAGCGCGCTTTGGTGGTGACTGGATTTCCCAGCGCGGGCCGCCGTGTCGCGCCGCGCTGCCAGCCGGCGAATGCTTTCTCGGCGAGTTTCTTCAACTCTACGGCGGAAATATTTCCCGCCACCACCAGCGCCGCATTGTTGGGTAAGAAGTTCTGCTTCCAGAATCCCTCCATGTCCTCCCGCGTGATGCTCTGGATGCCCTTCTGCGTGCCGATTTCGCGGAAGCCATAGGGGTGCTGCGGCCCAAAGAGCGATGCTGCCGTCACGCGGCTGGCGATGATGCCCGGGTTATCCCCTTCGGCAACCAACTGTCCCAGGCGAATCTTGCGTTCGCGCTCGATTTCTTCGGCCGGAAAGTTCGGCCGCAGGACCACGTCGGCCATCACATCCAGCAGCGCGGAGAAATTCTTCTTCAGCGAGCGCGCCGTCACGAACGACGCGTCCATCGTCGAACTGGTGCCCAGCGTGGCGCCTAGATGGGCCACTTCATCGGCGATTTGCAGCGAGTTGCGCGTGGCGGTGCCTTCGTCCAGCATAGCGACCGCGAAATTCGCCAAGCCGGGCTTTTCGGGCGGATTTGAATCGCTGCCGCTGCGCACCACAAGGTTTGCCGCCACCACCGGCATCCCGGGCCGCTCGCTCAGGATCACGGTCAGTCCATTGGCGAGCAGAAACGATTGCGGGACGGGAAGCTTGAGCGCACGTGCCGGGCCGGGCTTGGGAGTCTCCCTTCGCCACGGCTCGTCCGCATTGATGGATTCCGCGCCGGCGCCCGCCGGCACGTTTTCCGCTTTGGGCGTGGGCACTTCCGGGCCGAGGTGCTGTTCGCCAGGAATGCCGTGGATGACCGCGCGCGCGTCATTCTTCAAATACTGCTGCGCAATTTGTTTCACCGATGCCGGAGTGGTGGCGCGATAGCGCAGGATGTCCTGCATGAGGTAATCCGGCGTTCCCAGGTAGTGGTTGTAGCGATTGAGCAGGTCGGCGACGCCGCCAAACCCGCCCAGCGTTTCCAGCCCCTGAATGATGCGCGTCTCGATGCGGTTGCGCGCGCTTTCCACTTCGTCCGGGGAAGGCCCGTCCGCGCGAAACCTGGCCAGCTCCTCATCAATCGCCGTTTCAATCTCTGCGATATTGTGTCCGGGCCGCGCCGTGGCGGAGATTTGCAGAATCGAGCCGAGCAACAGCGACTGATTCTGCACGCTCACATCCTGCGCAATCTGTTTTTCGTAAATCAGTTTTTTGTACAACCGTCCGGATTTTCCGCCGCCGAGAATTTCCGCAGCCACGTCTGCATCGGCGTCGCCCGGCCGGTACACGGATGGCGTGAACCACGCCATATACACGCGCGGCAGCTCCACGCGGTCGGTAACAACGACGCGCCGCTCGGACGTAACCGGCGGCGTCGTGGCCTTGATCGGCGGCACGGCCGGCCCGCGCTTCAGCGTCCCAAAATATTTTTCCACGAGGCGCTTTGTCGCCGAGGGATCAATGTCGCCCACAATCGCCAGGCTCGCGTTGTTCGGCGCGTAGTACAGCTTGAAAAATCGCTTCACGTCTTCCAGTTTGGCCGCTTGGATATCCGCGTGCGAGCCGATGACGTCCGCGTAGTAGGGATGGCCCTTTGGAAAGAGCGTGTGGTACAACGCCTCGTCCACGATTCCGTACGGCTGGTTTTCGACGCCCTCGCGCCGCTCATTGCGCACTACGTCCTGCTGGTTGGTCAGGTTGGCCTGATCCAGTTTATCGAGCAGCCAACCCATGCGGCTGGATTCCAGCCATAAACCAAGTTCGAGTTGATTCGCGGGCAGCGTCTCGAAATAATTTGTGCGATCGAAATCCGTCGTGCCATTGATGTCCGTGGCTCCCGCCGCTTCCAGCAGGCGGATTAATGCGTCGCCGGGCACGTACTTCGAGCCTTGAAACATCATGTGTTCGAAGAGATGGGCGAAGCCGGTGCGTCCGGGCTCTTCGTTGGCCGGCCCGACGTGGTACCACAGGTTCACCGCCACCATCGGCAAACGATGGTCTTCATGCAGAATGACCTTCAGCCCGTTCTCCAGCGTGAACGTTTGATAGGACAGCCGCGGGATGTCGGAAAGCGCTTTCGCTGTTGGCGGCGCTTTTTTAGCTGGAGCTTTCGTCGCGGCTTTGGGCGCAGCTTTGCCCGGCGCCTTTTTGGTCTGCGCCGCTGAGCCGGCGGTGAGGACGAAGCTTAGGAAACAAATTACAAGCGCTGCGAATTTTCTGTTCATCACAATCTCTCCGCGAAACGGACGTCGCCGAATTGAAAGCACTTGCGCACATCAGGCCGCGCGCGTCGCAATTGTAGATTCCCCGGGGCGGCTCGCTGCGGCCGGCCAGTATTCTCCCATGCTCATCGTGGAAAACACAGTCCTCGCGCATTCCCCAAAGCGTCCGCAAACAACGTATAATTCTTGACCGCATCACAAATTGCTGGCGAAAGGCTGTCCCTTGTCAAGTTCCGTGCCAAAGTCACCCTCTCATCCACGAGACACCGAAGTCGATAAAAGTATCCGCCGCATGGTGGACCTGCTCACGGAAATCAAGACGGAAGAGGAGCGCATTCGCGAGGGCGGCGGCGCGAAAGCCATCGAAGCGCAACACAAAAAGGGCCGCCTCACCACTCGCGAGCGCATCGCCAAGCTCATCGATTCCGACAGCCACTTTTTTGAACTAGCTATCTTCGCCGGCTACGAAATGTACGAGGAATGGGGCGGCGCGCCCGCCGGAGGCACGCTCACCGGCCTCGCGCGCGTTTGCGGGCGCCTGGTGATGATAATCGCCAACGACGCGACGGTGAAAGCCGGCGCATTTTTTCCTATCACCGCCAAGAAAGTAATCCGCGCGCAAAATATCGCCATCGAAAACCGCATCCCCACGATCTACCTGGTGGATTCGGCCGGCGTCTTTCTTCCATTGCAGGAGGATGTCTTTCCGGATACCGACGA
>DASYRO010000216.1:0-1736 GCA_036004385.1 Candidatus Acidiferrales bacterium | reverse complement strand
CACGTCCGCGGCATGCTCGCGTTGCGAAAGCTCGGCGCGGTCACGTTCGACTATGGCAACAACATCCGCACGTTCGCCTTCGAAAACGGAGTGAAGGACGCCTACGATTTTCCCGGCTTCGTGCCGGAATACATCCGCCCGCTGTTTTGCGAAGGCCGCGGGCCGTTCCGCTGGGTCGCGCTTTCCGGCGAGCCGTCGGACATTCACCGCACTGACGCGCTGGTCCTGGAAATGTTTCCGCACGACGAAATTCTCAGCCGCTGGATCGAACTCGCGCAAAAGCGCGTGAAGTTTCAGGGGCTGCCCGCGCGCATCTGCTGGCTGGGCTACGGCGAACGCGACAAATTCGGCCTGGCCATCAACGACCTCGTCGCGCGCGGCGAATTGAAGGCGCCCATCGTCATTGGTCGCGACCACCTCGATTGCGGCTCCGTGGCATCGCCCTTCCGCGAAACGGAAAAGATGCGCGACGGCTCGGACGCCGTCGCCGATTGGGCGCGGCTCAATGCCCTGCTCAATACGGCCAGCGGCGCAAGCTGGGTCTCCATTCACAATGGAGGCGGGGTAGGCATCGGCTATTCGCAGCACGCGGGCCAGGTCACCGTTGCCGACGGAACCAAAGAAATGGCCGCCCGCATTGAGCGCGTGCTAACCAATGATCCCGGCATCGGCGTCGCCCGCCACGCCGACGCCGGCTACCCCGAAGCCATCGCCTTCGCGAATAAATCCGGGGTGAAGATTCCGATGCCGTAGGCGCACGCGTCATTCGATACCAAGCGCCCAACCGAGCACCTAGATGGACCCTGATTCAAAATGGAACCCATTCCGAAACGAGCGCCGTATCGTAGTTTTTATTGCAATTCTATTCGCCGCAAATCTCTTACTCTTGTTCGCGTGGAAAGATTGGCGCCAGCAAGTTAAGGAGCAGTGGTCACAACCATCGCTACAGTGGTCCCGGTCCACGCCAGGGATTCTAGTGAGTTCCGCGATGAGCGGGATCCTGTTCGCGCTGTACCGAAGTGCGAAACGAACTCCCAATCATTGGTTGACGAACTTGAATCTATTTGGGATAGGTGGCCACTTGTTTGTATTCGGAGTGGCTTCTGCCGGAATAGCGGGAATGATCTTTGAGCTCGTATGCAAGGTTGTGGGGGCCATTCCATGAGTTGAAGGTGCACGCGAAGCGCGACTAGGCTGCAAGCTCCCTGGATTGTGAGGCCCAAATGTTTGCTATCACAGGAGCAACGGGAAACACGGGAAAACTTGTTGCCGAGACTCTGCTAGAAAAGGGCGAAAAAGTCCGTGTCATCGGCCGCGACGCGGAAAAACTTCAGCCGTTTGTCGCCAAGGGCGCGGAAGCGTTTGTCGCGGATGTGACGGATGAAGCCGCGATGATTAAGGCTTTCACCGGCGTGACGGCGGTCTACGCGATGATTCCGCCCAACATGAAGGCAGAAGACGTGCGCGCCAGCCAGCTTGCCGTGGGCCACGCGCTCGCCGGAGCGATCGCCAAGGCCGGCGTGAAGCACGTCGTCTTTCTGAGCAGCGTCGGCGCGCAGAATGCGGAAGGCTGCGGCCCGGTAAGCGGCCTGCACGCGGTGGAAAATATTTTGAACGGCGTAGCCGGCGCCAATGTGCTGAGCCTGCGCCCGGCGTACTTCATGGAAAATTTTCTGATGCAGGTCGGCATGATCAAGAACATGGGCATGCTGGGCGGCGTCATCAAGAGCGATGTT
>DASYRO010000215.1:0-3438 GCA_036004385.1 Candidatus Acidiferrales bacterium | reverse complement strand
CCACACATCCCGGAAGATCCGGTGAATACGCCGAAAGATTTCCGTTCGCCTGTTCGATCACTACCAAATAGCGCTTCACGACTTCTCCTTCTTTAAGCCCGCCTGCTTCAAAATGCTATTCTATTCAACGTTCCCGCGGCCAAGTCATCACCAGGATGCCCTGCAATTGTAACTCTACCGGCCTTAGAAGCGTGCTTGAATTGACGATGGCTGCCCTTGGTGACAACCAGAAACCATCCGTCGTCCTCGATAAGTTTGATTGCGTCGCGGATTTTCATCCAAATGAAGCCAATTACTGGGTGCCATTCCGTACCGATTATATTCCAACATCTATTTCTTCTTCTTGCGGGCCGGCCGAACGGGCGCCATAGGTTCGGTGGTGCGCTGCGGGTCGAGGATTTCGCCCAGAAGCTTTTCGTCGAGCAGACCGCGTTCCTGGGCAATGTCCGTCACGCTGCGGCCGGTCTTTACGCTTTCTTTGGCAATCTCCGCCGCGGCTGAGTAACCAATGTAGGGATTCAGCGCTGCGGCGATAGAAACGGTGGCGCGCGCGTAGTAGGCGCAGCGCTCCGCGTTGATAGTGATTCCGTCCACGCACTTTTCGGCCAGCACGCGCATCGTGTTTTTCAGAATATCCGCAGAGTGGAGCACGTTCCACGCCATCGCCGGCATCATTACGTTCAGTTCGAGCTGCCCGGCTTGTGCGGCGAGCGCCGTCACTAGGTCGGCTCCGGCCGACTGAAACCCGACCATGGCCGTCAGCTCTGCCATCACCGGGTTCACTTTGCCCGGCATGATGCTCGAGCCGGGCTGCAGCGCGGGCAGATTGATTTCCGCCAGGCCCGTGTTCGGTCCGCTGGCCATCAGGCGCAGGTCGTTGGCGATGCGGATTAGCTCCAGACCGAGATTACGCAGCGCCGACGACGCCACCGTCATCGCCAGGTTGGACTGCATCGTGTAGCGCAAATCGTCCGTAGCGACCAGCCGCTGACCGGAAATGCTGCTCAGATTCGATACGACGAGCTTTTGATATTTCGGGTGGCTGTTCATGCCGGTGCCCACGGCAGTGCCGCCCAGGCCGACTTCGCGCAGCACGTCCTGCGCGTGACGCAATTCATCGCCGCAGCGCCGCAGGGCCGTGGCGTACGCGGCAAATTCCTGGCCCATCCGGATCGGTGCCGCATCCATCATGTGCGTGCGCCCGGACTTCAGCACGCGGTCGAATTCCTTGCCCTTGCGAGACAGCGAGCGCTCGAGCTGTGCTGCCGCGGCTCTCACGTCATCGAAGAGCAGAATGGCGGCGAGGCGCATGGCCGTCGGATAGACGTCATTGGTGGATTGCCCATAGTTCACGTGGTCGTTGGGGTGGCACACATCGTAGTCGCCACGGCGCCCGCCGAGCAATTCAATGGCGCGGTTGGCGATGACCTCGTTGGCGTTCATGTGGAACGAAACGCCCGCGCCCGCCTGGTACACGTCCACCACAAACTGATCGTCCAGCTTGCCGGTAATGACCTCGTCGGAGGCACGAATGATGGCAGAGGCGCGGCGGCGGTCCAGCAGGCCAAGAGTGCGGTTGGCCATGGCAGCAGCTTTCTTGATCATGCCGATGGCACAGATCAGCCGGGGATGGGGGCGCAGCCCGCCGATAGGGAAGTTCTCTATTGCGCGGCAGGTTTGAATGCCGTAGTACGCGTCCGCGGGCACCTGTTTCTCTCCCAGCGAATCCTTTTCAGTGCGCGTCTTCATGGCGATGCTCCGACGGAGAGCAGCATGCGAGCAGGGGTATAACTCCAGCATACCACGCGCCGCGGCGCCGCACCGAGCACCGCATGAGATCCTCGCGGTCAGGGGAGCGAAGTAACTCCAAGGCCGCCTACAGAGACGGCGTCCAGACAACTAACGAAGCTAGGCCGCTCCAGACCTTGTGTCTGATAAGGGATATTATGATAACTAAAGAATAGGCTCGGATAGAGGGCTTCGCCCAGGTCCGGCGCGTACGGCTCTGCGATTTCCTGCCGTCGGACCCGTGTGGTGCAGCCTAGGGCTGCTTGGGTGGGGTTGGTGCCGGCGGCGCTGTGGCCGCGAGTTCGTAGCGAATGTACTGTTCGAGCGTCTGCTGGTCTGCGCCGATGATGCGCCGTCCATTGACGAACACGGTGGGCGTGTTGGCAATGCGCAGCCTCGTGCCTTCTTCGAGGCTCTTTTGAATCGAGGCTTTCGTTTCCGGCGCGGACAGGCACGCGCGGAACGCGTCCACATCCAGGCCGGCATCGCGCGCGTAGTCGAGCATGGTTTGCCACGCTGTGGTCGGGCTGATTACATCCTGCCTCTCGTAGACCCGGTCGTGGATGGTCCAGAAGGCCGCGGGCTTCTGCTGGTAGGCACAGCGGCCGGCGGAAGCGGCGATCATGGCCCAGGGATGAATCTGCTCCAGAGGGAAATCCTTGAAGACGAACTTGACCTGCGGGAACTGCGGCTGCACGGTCTTCAGGATGGTGAAGAGCCCGCGACACGTCGGGCACTGGAAGTCGGCGAATTCGACGACGGTGACGCGTGCGTTGGCCGGGCCGCGGAAAGGCGCGTCGGCCAGGGAAATCTGTGCTCTTGTCTCGGCGAAGGGATCCTTGGTGGTGTCAAAGACCTCGCCGCGCATGAAGTAGCGTCCGTCCTTGCTGATATAGAACTGTACGGAATCGCTTCCCGCATCAGAGGTGACCTCCACATTGACCGAGTACAATCCGGCCAGGGGCCCAGGAGCAGGCGTGGATACCTTGAGCGTGAAGGAGGGCCCCAGCGCGTAGAGTTTGCGAACTTGGGCCTCAACTTTCTTCTGAATCTGCATCGGGCTTAATTCCGGCGGACTCGCCGGGGTCTGCGCGAGCGCAGTCGCACCAAGAATCAAAAATGAAAAGACGGCTGACGAGATTCGATTCACTTCTCTTCTCCTTGCGTGGAAAAGATCCCCGTCCGCCTGCGGCGGGCGGGCTACATTACGGCACGTTACGGCACAAACTTCTGCGCGATAGGAAACGGCCGCCCGATGCGCAGCGCCTTGGACGTAATTTTCAGTCCCGGTGCGGCTTGCTGGCGCTTGAATTCATTGCGATCGACCCGCAGAGCGATTTCGCGGACCAGTTCGAGCGCAAAACCATAATGCGCAGCAATCTCTTCCGGGCTGCGCATGTCTTCGACGTAGGCCTTCAGGATGCGGTCCAGCACATCGTAGGGCGGAAGCGTATCCTGATCGGACTGATTCGGCCGCAACTCCGCGGAGGGCGGTTTGGTGAGCGTGTCTGCGGGAATCAATTCCCCGCCCCGGTTAATCAGCCGGGCCAGCTCGTAGACCATCGTTTTCGGCACGTCGGAAATGACCGCAAGTCCGCCGGCCATGTCGCCATAGAGAGTGCAGTAGCCTACGGAGAGCTCGGACTTATT
>DASYRO010000214.1:0-4636 GCA_036004385.1 Candidatus Acidiferrales bacterium | reverse complement strand
GGCGGGCACGGACGACGGACTGATTCACATCACCGTGGACGGCGGGCTGCACTGGAAGGACGTCACGCCGCCGCAGCTCACACCGTGGATGAAAGTTTCCATCATGGACGCCGGGCATTTCGATGCGCTCACCGCCTACGCAGCCATCAACACGCTGCGGATCGACGACCTCCGCCCGCACATCCTGCGCACGCATGACGGCGGCAAGACCTGGTCGGAAATTGTAAGCGGCATTCCCGCGGGTACCACGGTCAACGCCGTCCGCGAAGACCCCAAGCGCAAAGGGCTGCTCTTCGCCGGTACCGAGCAGGCCGTCTTCGTTTCCTTCGACGACGGCGACCACTGGCAATCGCTGCGACTGAACATGGCGCCCAGCTCCGTGCGCGACATCGTTATTAAGAATGACGATTTGCTGGCGGGCACGCACGGCCGCGGGTTCTGGATTCTCGACGACATCACTCCGCTGCGCCAGTTGGACGCGAAAATTGCCGCAGCCGACGCCGTGCTCTTCAAGCCACAGGTGGCCTACCGCGTGCGCTGGAACACCAACACGGATACGCCGCTGCCGCCTGACGAGCCCGCCGGGCAGAATCCTCCCGATGGCGCCATCATTAATTACGCGTTGAAGTTGGCGTCATCCGGCCCGGTGACGCTGGAAATTCTCGACGCAGCCGGAAAGCTCGTGCGCCGTTATTCGAGCGCGGATCCTGTCCCGCCGGTTGACCCGCAACTCGCCATTCCCGCGTATTGGTTGCGTCCGCCGCAGGTGCTATCGAGTGGCGCAGGAATGCACCGCTTCTTGTGGGACATGCACTATCCGCCGGCCACCGGCGCGCGCGCGAATTACCCGATTGCCGCCGTCGCGCACAATACTGCACCGGCGGCCACTTCGCCGTGGGTCATGCCCGGGCAGTACACTGTGCGGCTCACGGCGGACGGCAAAAGCTACACGCAGCCGCTCACCGTAAAAATGGACCCGCGCGTGAAGACGCCGCTCGCCGGCTTGCAGCAGCAGTTCACATTGTCGAAGCAGCTCTGCGATGACGCCGAAGCCGCCGCGAAGGCCATCGAAGAAATCCGCATCGTCCGCGCGCAACTCCAAAAAGTCAAGGAAGGCACGGGCGCCGGCGCACAACCCGATGCCATCACTGTGCTGGACAAAAAATTAGCCGACCTGGTGGGCACCGCCGGAGGCGGATTTGGAGGCGGCGGCGCAGCGCAGGCGGCGGATACGCTGAACAGCGTGCGCGGCTCGCTGCAATCACTGATGGGAATTCTGCAGGGCGCGGACGTGGCGCCCACCACGCAAGCCGTCGCCGCCATCACCGCGCGCCGCAAAGCCATGGCCGCGCTGCTGGCTCGCTGGCGCGAAATCAAAACGAAAGAGGTTCCGGCGGTAACTGGGGCACCGGCGGCAAACGCTGGGGCTGCGGACGGACAATTAAAGTATGCGCTCGCCTGCAGACACACCGAACCCAACAACGAGGCGTTCGAATTCGTAGTCACCAATCCGAATCGGACGGACTATCGCGGGCAGGCCAACTCCAGCAAGACCTTCGATATCTCCGTCTTTCCAGAATCAGGCGCGACCGATCAGCCGGTGTGGCAGTGGTCCCGCGGCAAGATGTTCGCGCAGATGATTACCCCCGTCACCATCGCCGCTGGAAAGAACTGGGAGGCGCAAGCATCGGCCAGCCTCAAGCCGGGAAATTACAAGGCCGTCGCGGTCTTTCTTCCCTCCGGCGGCACGGCGCAATGCTCATTTGACGTTCAGCCTGCTCGGCAGTAGCCGGGCTCGTCATTCTGAGTCCCGACGGTTTTGGTCGGGACGAAGAATCCCTCTTGGATTTGGTCCATATGGTTCGCAGGAGAGATTCCTCGTCCCGGCAGATGCCGGGATTCGGAATGACGGCACGCGGCGCTATTTTTTCAGGTCGGCGGTCCAATTCACCACCAGAGTGACCGGCGTGGTGGATTTCTGCGCCGAAGAGGTATTCACCAGAAAGCGCTGGGCGTCGCGGCCAGTGTCATAGAGAGTGGGGAAGAACGACCCGGTGCGCTGGGGTTTGGTCTGAAAAAGCGGATGCACCGCACCCACTTCGAAATTCGAGTTTTTGGCGCTGACTTCTGTGGCCATCAGCTTGTCATCCGGAGCAAGGTAGACAATTTCTCTGCCGTCGCGGCGCCAAGTGGGTCGGCTTCCACCTGTGGACGAGATCTGCCACTTGCCGCCGGGGCCCGGGAAAGGAGCAACGTAGACTTGATCCGTGCCGGACTCATTGGAGACGTACGCAATCCATTTCCCGTCGGGAGAAAAATGCCCGTCGGATTCGTTGTATGTAGTCTGCAAAAACGACACGGGCTTGCGCTCACCTGCCATGGGCAGCATCCACAAATCGAATCCCGTTTTCGGATCTCCGGAGCTCCAGTAGAGCAGATAACGGCCGTCCGCCGACCAGTCCGTCGGATAGAGGTTGCGGCCCGTCGTCACCAGCAATTCCTCGGTTCCCGCGCCACTCGCGGGCTTCACGAACAAATCGTATTGGCCTTTGCGTGTCGAAGCAAAGGCGACGCGGCTTCCATCGGGCGACCAAATGGGAAACCGTTCGTAGGCCGGATCGAACGTGAACCGGGTGCGCAGTCCGCGAGCTACTTCATAGATCCAGATATCAATGGTTCGCGCGGAGGGATCGAAGAGACTTACGGCCACTCTTTGACCGTCGGCGGAAATTCGCTGATCGTAGTAAGCTGCCGGATCGCCTAGCGCGCCGAGTTCTTTCCCGGATCGGTCGATCCAAAGCAGCCTGGAATTATTTTCCAGCGCGCCCCCTGCGTGATAGGCGAGCACTCCGTTCTCCGAGACGGAGAAGGCCGCCAATGAGTACGCCAGGTCGAACTGTACTTGCTCGGCAAGGGGAAAAGCATCGCCCATTAACTCGAGACGATTCAAGTCGAAGGCCTGCGCCATCAACGTGCCTTCACGGACAAAAAGCAGATGGCCGGAGGCATAAGCCGCGCTCGAAATCGCGCGGACCAGCAGCTTGCTTTCCTTCCCATCGAGGCTGGCGACGTAGATTCCCTCGGCAGCGTCTTGTTGGTTGCCGCCGGGCCCGGTGGCCCGCGCCACATAGAGGAAGTGGCGTCCATCCGGCAAAAAGTTCGGCCAGCGATGCGTGCCAACCTTGATGTCGGCTTGCAGCTTGGTCACCGCAGTGGGCGTGGAACCGGAAGCGGTGGTTCGATAGAGCGGCGAGGTTGTGCTGGGGGTGAACAGGATCACGCCGTCACGACCCCACGCACCGCCGCGGGGATTTCCGCTGGTCTCGCACAACGCCAGCGGCGGCCCGCCAGCCACATCAATTTTTTTTACTTTCCCTTGCGCAAAAAAGCCCAGCGAGCGGCTGTCCGGCGCCCAGAAGGGAAGCGTCGCGTCCTCGGTGCCGGTCAGGGCCTGGGCAGTGAACGATTCCAGCGACCGCACCCACAGCATTCTCTTCCCGTCCGATGCCGTGGCCACAAATGCCAGGCGTTTTCCATCGGGCGAAATAACCGACGGCCCACCGGTGCCTCCGCTTACGCCTATCGTCGCGTTTTCCGGCGGAAGGATGGAAACGCGTAGCGGCCGCACATCCGACGCAGCCCGCTGATAAAGAATGACCATGGACGCCAGCCCGAGGCTGGCCACCAACAGCACGGCCGCCACAGCCATCCAAATCCGTTCGCGGTTTTTGCGTCGCGCCACCACCGGCGCAGGCACGCCCGCCTGCGAGCCGCCTTCGGCAATCCATTTCAACTCCAGCAGAATGTCGTGCATGGTTTGCCGGCGTTCATCGGGATCTTTGGCCATGCACGTTTTCACCAGGCGCTCAAGCGCGGGCGGCGTCAGCGGCTGCAGCGACGAAATCGGCGGCGGCTCCGTGGCCAGGATGGCGCCAATCACGCTCGCCTGCGTCTTGCCCTCGAACGCGCGGCGGCCGGTGGCCATTTCATACAGCATCACGCCATACGCAAAGATGTCGCTGCGCGCGTCGGCTTCGCGCCCTTCGATCTGCTCCGGCGACATGTACTGGAATGTGCCGATGATGGTGCCCGCGGCAGTGACCGGGCTCGACTGCGTGACGGCCACGCTGGAGAGCATGGACGACGTCGGCGCCGTGGTCTTGGCCAGGCCGAAGTCCATCAGCTTCGCGCCGGACTTCGTGAGCATCACGTTGCCCGGCTTCAAGTCGCGATGCACCATGCCCTGACGATGCGCTTTGTCCAGCGCGTCGGCGATTTCCGCGGCGATGGTGAGAAACTGCTCGATCGGCAGCGGTCCACGCGCCAGGCGTCCGGCGAGCGTTTCGCCTTCAAGAAATTCCATGACCAGAAAATCTACGCCGTCCTGATGGCCGACATCATGCAGCACGCAAATGTGCGGATGCGACAGACTGGAAACGGCGCGCGCTTCGCGCTCCAGGCGTTGACGTAAGGCGGGATTCGCGGCGAGATGCGCGGGCAGCACTTTGATGGCTACGGTGCGGTCCAGGCGCGTATCGCGCGCGCGGTAGACTTCACCCATGCCGCCCGCGCCTACCGGCGCGAGAATTTCGTACGGCCCGAGTTTCGTTCCCGCGGTGAGTGCCATGTTTCTCCG
>DASYRO010000213.1:0-5849 GCA_036004385.1 Candidatus Acidiferrales bacterium | reverse complement strand
CGGATCAATTGCGCGGTGATGCGCACGCGATCGCCGGATTTCTGAACAGAGCCTTCCACCACCGCGTCCACATTCAATTCTTTGCCGATTTGCGGCAGCGGCTTTCGCGTGCCCTTGTATTGCATCACGGACGTGCGGGAGATCACGCGCAGCGCACCGACCTGGGCGAGATTGCTGATGAGCGCTTCGGTCATGCCGTCGGCGAAATACTCCTGATTTGGGTCGCCGGATAAATTTTCCAGCGGCAGCACGGCGATGGATTCGATTTTCGGCGGGGCGCCTGTGCGTCCGAGCAGGCGGTCGCGCGTTCCGGCAATGTTAAAGGTCAACAGCAGCGCAGCGAGTGCCACCACGCCGGCACCGGCAAGTGTCGCGCTGCGCCAAAATGTCGCACCGCGCGACGGCGGCGCCGGCACGTCAATGGCGCTCACGCGCGTGCCTGATTCCGTCGCTTCCAGCGCGGCACGGACTTCCCCGGCGCGCTGGTAGCGCTGCGCGGGATCCTTGGCCAGGCAGCGCTCGATCACTGCGCGCAGAGCCGGAGGGACGCGCGGCGGCAACGGCAATAGCGGCTCGCGCAAGATGGCCGCGCTCAAATCGAATCCCGTCGTGCCGCGGAACGGCAACGCGCCGGCCGCCATTTCGTAGAGCACGACGCCCAGCGCCCAGATGTCGCTGCGCGCATCGGCCGGCTCGCCCCGCAGAGTCTCCGGCGCCATGTAGGCCAGCGTCCCGGCGATTCCGCCGGCGCGCTCCAGCGAAACTTTCGACCGCGTAACTTCTTCGACTTCGGCTTTGCGTGCGCGCTGCGCCAGACCGAAGTCCAGCACCTTGGCGCGACCCTCTGGCGTGACCACCACGTTCGCGCTTTTCAGATCGCGATGCACGATGCCGCGCTGCTCGCCGTGGGCCAACGCGTCGGCGATTTGCATGCCGTAGCGCAGCACCTGTTCTTGCGGCAGGCCGCCGGCGGGAATCCACTGGGCCAGCGGGCGGCCCTCGACGTATTCCATAGCCACGAAAACTTGACCGCCGGCCTCACCCACTTCGTGAATGGTGCAGATGTTCGGATGGTTGAGCGACGACGCGGTGCGCGCTTCGTTCTCCAAGGCGCGCCGTGCGGATTCGCTTCCCAAGGCATCCGCAGGGAGCAGCTTGAGGGCAACGTCGCGGCCCAGGCGCTCGTCGCGCGCGCGAAAGACCACACCCATTCCGCCGACGCCGAGTTGCTCGAGGATAGTGTAGTGGGAAAGAGTTTTCCCGATCATGGGAGCGCTGCCGGGCGCATCTTAGGACGCTGTGTCGCTGCCGTCAATGCGCAAGCGCAAAGGGCGAATTTTGCCCACTGGTTCTAGGGAGAAATCGAACCAGTAGGCGCAAGGATTTGCAACTCTTGGGCAAGTACTAAGAGGCGATGGTACCGAGCACTTCTGTGCTACTAAGAGTATCTTGTTAAAAACAAATCGTTTACTGGAAACGTCTCGAAAAGGGAAGCGGACGTGCTTATCTCTCCTGCGGAATCAGACTCCGGGATTCTGTCGCTGAGGGAATTGGAGGGAAGAAGTGAAGTCAATTCGCAACTTACTCATTTCGTTTGGGGTTGCGCTGATTTTTAGCGCATCGGCGTCCGCCACCCCTGTAAACATTACAAACGCTGGGTTTGAAACGCCGGCATTAGGCGCGGGTGGATTCGTCTTCGGCGTTCCCGGTTGGACCGTCGGACCCGGCGGCATCATCAGTTCAGCAGGAGTCTTCCGCCCCGGCGCCTCTCAATATCCAGGCGGCGTTCCTGAAGGAACCAATGTCGCGTATACCAAAGGGCCGTGGCTTTCACAGGTGCTGACGGCGACCCTGCAGCCCAACACGATTTACACATTGACGGTGGATGTGGGCTACCGTCTCGACGAAAGCTCGCATCCGTTCACCGGCTTCACCATTTCCTTGCTTGCCGGCAACACCATAATTGCTTCGTCCTCCACCGGCACACCGTCCGCCGGCCAATGGATCGCGGCGTTCGCGTCGGCTACTTCTCTGGCGGGAAATCCCCTGCTTGGCCAGCCGCTGCAAATCCTGTTGACGGTCAATTCGCCGCTGCCCTGGCAAGTCAACTTTGACAACGTCCGTCTGGACGCTACGGCGATTCAGTCACCGCAGATCCCCTCGTCCCAGGTTCCTGAGCCGGCAAGCTTCGCGCTGCTCGGCACGGGTCTGCTCGCGCTGATCGGCCGCCGGAGGGCTGCACGGCGCTAAGTTTCAAACTTTTCTTCCCTCAGCCTGCAGACGGGGCGTCCCAAAATACTGGGCCGTCCCGTTTGTATTTTCTATTATCGAAAACTTCTTCGGATTTAATTTCCTTTCCCGAACTCGCGCTTGTAACGTTCCCAGGTCCGTTTAAGGTCCGCCATCAAGCGGAGAAATTGCGGACGGTTGTAGAGCGGCTGCAAGTGTGGGTCGTCACGGAAGACCGGATAGTTGGGCAAGCCACTGGCACTGGCCTTGCGTAGCAGGGCTACTGCCTGGTCCGGCTTACCGAGCACGGTGTACGCAGCGGCAGCGTAGTGCCAGGTGTGGTGCGTGTATGTGAGGATGCGCTTATCGCGCAGACACCGCTGCGCGGCCTGTTCGGCTTTGCGGTTTTCGCCGCGCTTGGCCCATAGCAGCGCCTCCCAAGCGGCCAGGAACTGGTCGTGAGGGGCAACTTTCTCGCCGGCGCGGATGCGCTCCTCGGCCCGGTCCAACTGCCCGGCGTATACGAACGGCCCCGGAAAGAAAAGATTCGTAAACAAATGCGCTGGCGCCACGCTCAGAGCCCGGTTGTGGTATTCGACGGCGGCCTCATAGTCGCCCGTATAGAGAAGCAGCGTGCCCATGCTTTCCAATAGAAGCGGGTCGTCCGGGTTGGTGGCCAAGGCCGCCGTGAAGTCGGCTTTGGACTCCTCGTGCAAGCCGACGTGCTCCAGAATGATGCCGCGCCAACTCAGGGCCGCGAAGCCACCCGGGTTCAGACGCCGCGCACGGTCGAGCGCGCGCAGGGCAGGCCCGTGCTGGAATCCCTTCGCTGGAGACCACAAGATCCGCCCGCATGTGCAATGCGCATCTGCGCTGGCCGGGTCCAGCTTGAGCGCACGCCGGGCGGCCTGGTCCGCTCGACGAATCCACTGCGGGGTAGGCTCGAAACCGATGGCCATCAGCAGGCAGGCCTCCGCCAAGCGTGACCAGGCTTCCGCGAAGCGCACATCGAGCTGCACCGCGTTTTCAAGCATCTCGATGGCGGTGCGGGTGTCCCAACGGTTCAACCGCGGCAGCCGCTCGCTCGCGCGCAGGAAAAGCTCGTAGGCCATGGGATTCTTGGTGGGCGGCCCGGCGCTTTCGGGCGCGGCGGGGGCCGCGGGTTTGGCTCCCAGTGCGCGGGCCAGCGCGTCGGCGATTTTGTCCTGAAGGCCGAACAGGTCGGCCATTTCCGAATCGTGCTTCGTGGAGAGGAGCGTGGCGCCGTCCGCGGCGTTCCACGCCTGCACATGCACGCGCAGGCGCTGGCCGACTTTCTGGATGCTCCCCTGAATGACGATTTGCACGTTCAGCTCGCGTGCGGCAATCTGCGGGTCCACCGACTGTTTGGCATAGCGCGCCACCGCGCTCGTCGGACGCACCAGCAGTTCGCCACTCGCGGTGAGATGATTGATCACCGCGTCGGCCAACGCGACGCTCAGGTATTCGTCCTCCGCGTTCGGCGTCAGCAGCGCGAAGGGCAGCACAGCCACCGCACGCTTTCCCGCAATCACCGGCGGCGTCCCGCCGATTTCCAGCTCGCGGAGCAAATTGTTCAGCTCGGCCTGCGTTTCTCGCGCCGACTGGTAACGCGCCGCGGGATCCTTCTGCAGCAACTTGTTGACGATGCGCGCCAATCCCGGCGGTACTTCTGGAGGAAGCGGCACGGGATCCTCCCGCAGGATTTGCGCCATCACTGCTGTCGCCGTCGGCCCCGGGAACGGACGGTGCCCCGCCGCCATCTCATACAGCGCCACGCCCAGAGCGAACAGGTCTGCGCGCGCGTCCAGCGGCTGCCCGCGCAATTGCTCCGGCGACATGTACGCCAGCGTTCCGGAAATCGTCGAGCTGGAATTATCGGGATTCGGCGCGGAACGCGTTTGCGTGACGGCATCTTCCGCGGCTTGCTTGGCGATACCGAAGTCCAGCAGCTTGACGCGCTCGCTGGCCGTGACCACGATGTTTTCCGGCTTGATGTCCCCGTGCACGATGCCGTGGGCGTGCGCCGCGGAGAGCGCTTCCGCCACGTCGTGGCCCAGGCGCGCCACGCTGCGCGCATCCGTCGAACACACCTGTGCGAGCTCACGCAGCGTTTTTCCGGCGACCAGCTCCATCACCAGGAACAGGTTGTCGCCGTCTTCGCCGACTTCATAGATCGTGGTGATTCCCGGATGGTTCAGCGCCGAAGCCGCCCGCGCTTCGGCGAGGATGCGCTCGCGCTGTTCGCCGCGATTGCTGAAGCGGTCGGAGAGCAGCTTGAGGGCGACGTCGCGGCGCAAGCGCTCGTCATGCGCGCGATAGACCACGCCCATTCCGCCGCGGCCCAGTTCGGCATCAATGCGATAATGCGAGATTTTTTGCCCGATCATTTTTCGAGGAAAATTACCGCCACGAAATCGTAAGCCTGTGCCTGTTCCGCGTCAACGAGACCCGCCTTTCAACTCTTTTCCCTCCAGATCCCCAGCATCCGGCGCAGCAGGACGAGTTGGCCTACGTGATAGGCGGCATGGTCGGCGACGAGCAGCGCTTCGCGCAGAATAGTCTGGCCATCGCCCCACGGAATTTTCGCGAACAAATCCGTCGCTGGATCCTGGACGAGCTTGATCATCGCCGCGTGATCGGCGCGATATGCGGCAATGCTCTCCTCCCACGCCCCCTCGTCGGGCGGCTCCGCGGTAGCCGGCCAGTAACCCGCTGCGAACTCCGGCGAGACGTGTTTGGCATTGCGGCTGAATTCGAGAATGTCCCATTGAGCAATCCGCAGGTGCTCGACAAGTTGCCAGGCCGTGTGCGCTGCTCCCACCGGCTGCACGCCGCGCGACTTCGCCGGCCAATCGGCCACCGCGTCGTCGAAGCCCAGGTGCGCTCCACCGTCTTCCAGTAGATACACGACGTGCTTGCGCAGTGCCCGGTCATCGCTCATCTTTTGCTCCGATTTTCTCTGCGTTCCTCCGCGTCCTCTGCGCCTCTGCGTTTGATGTTTCGTTTTTTTGCTTTTGGATTTTCGTTTTTTTCATTTTGTCGAAACCACCACGCGATGAAACGATGGCGGAAGCTCGTGCATCTTGCTGGAAGCGAAACCCGCGTTGCGGAACATGCGCTCCAGTTCGGCAAACGTGTAAGCATCGCCGGAAGGCGTCGCCGCCAGCATGGTCACACTGAAGGCCGCAGCCAGAGGCGGCGTCACGCGGTCTTCGTTGGGAATGAATTCGAGTGTCAGCGCGCGTCCGCCGGGCTTCAGCGCCGCATGTACTTTCCGCAGAAGCGTTTCGCACGTTGGCGCGTCAAAATGGTGGAGAAAATTCGTCAGCAGCACGATGTCGTAGTCCGTGCCGAAGTCTACTTCGAACGCGCTGCCCGGCAGCAGATGGAAGCGGCCGTCAATGCCCGCCTTGTGCGCGTTAGCTTTGGCCAGCTCCAGCACATTGGCCCAGTCCAGCGCGTAGATTTCCGCGTGTGGATTCTTTTTGGCAAACGTAATCCCGAACACGCCGTGGCTGGCGGCGATGTCCAGCACTTTCCACTTCTCGCCCTTTTCCGCGCCGGCGATCTGCGCCATTTTTTCCGCCGGCATTGCGGTC
>DASYRO010000212.1:0-3653 GCA_036004385.1 Candidatus Acidiferrales bacterium | reverse complement strand
ACCGGATGCACGTCCACGCTGGTGTAGTAATCGGCAAAGCGCTGCGCTTCACCGCGCGAATAGTAGCCGTGCTCGGGGTGGTACAAGCACGCGGCCATGTATTCGGCAAATGTGATCGGCCCGCGCTCGCGGATGCGCGCGGCAATAATTTTTCCGAGCGGCGTTTGCGTGGCGGCGGGCATCAGTCCTGGCGCTGGGGATTGTCGCTGAACATTTCGATGACAAAATCGTGCAGGCAATCGTATAGCTGCTTTTGAAACGTACAGGGAAACTGGCGGTTTTCGATTTCGCGCGCCGGCATGACGTAGCTGTATACGTGGACCGGCGGCTCCGGCAGTTTGAAACGGATCAGGATTTCGACGCCGGCGGATGCAGGACGCGCGTCAAACTCGAACAGCGGATGTTCGTAGCGGGCCAGTTCGGCGCGAACGATGTTGAGCAATTCAGTCATGCGATTAGTTCGGTCTGAAGTTTCTTCCACACTTGTTCGAAGGCCTCGAGCGACGCCCGGTCGTAAAGGATGAAATGAATTTGCTCCAGCGACCTTCCACTCTTGAGATGCTCGCCGCACTCGCGGAGCATGATTTCCGCGCACTGGCGCATGGGAAACCCGGCGATGCCTGTTCCCACCGCAGGAAACGCAATGGATTTCAAGTTCTTTTCTGCTGCGAGTCGCAGGCAATGCGCGGTCGCGCTGCCCAGCGCTGCCGCCGAAGTGCGTCCGCCGAGCTGCATGCTGGCGGCGTGAATTACATATCGCGCTTTCAGGTTGCCGCCCGAGGTGATGGCCGCAGACCCGACCGGGATCGAGCCGATAGCATCGCATTCCTGTTGAATCGTGGGGCCGCCCTTGCGGCGGATCGCACCGGCCACGCCGCCGCCGAGCTGGAGATCGTTGTTGGCGGCGTTGACGATGGCGTCGGCGGAGGATTCCGTCAAGTCGCCCTGCATGAGAACAATTCGTTCAGCGAGGTTCATTACGCCTGCATGATAACAGGAAGGACTAAGGAAGTGAGGAGAGCGGAAGTCGGAGCGTCAGAGCCCGGAAGTCGAAGCAGGCGAGTCAGAGACTTCATGGCTTCGGGTAATCATAAACGCCACGGCCGGATTTGCGTCCCAGGCGGCCTTCGCGGACATACTGTGCCAGCAGGGGGCAAGGCCGGAATTTCTCGCCAAGTGTGCGATGCAGATATTCGAGGATGCTGAGACGCACGTCGAGTCCGACGAGGTCCACCATTTCGAACGGGCCCATCGGATGATTGAGGCCGAGTTTCACGGCCTGATCAATGTCCGCAGCGGATGCGATACCGGCTTCGAGCATGTAGAACGCCTCGTTGCCGATTATGGCGTTAATGCGCGAGGTGATGAATCCGGGCGAATCGCGAACCACGACGGTTTCCTTGCCCATACGGCGGCCGACTTCGCGGCACGTCTCGAGGGTTTCTTCTGAAGTTTCTGGAGCGCGAATAATTTCCAGCAGCTTCATTTTTGGAACGGGATTGAAAAAGTGAAGGCCGATGCATTTTTCGGGCCGCGACGTGGCCGCGGCAATCTCCGTGACGGACAGCGAAGACGTGTTCGTGGCGAGAATGGAGCCGCGCGGCGCGCAGCGGTCGAGCGTAGTGAAGACTTCAATTTTGAGCTTCATCTCCTCGGGCACGGCCTCGATGACGAGGTCCGCTTCGCGCGCGGAGTCTTCGATGGAGCTGGTCGTCGAAAGATTGGCGAGAGCGCTCTCCTTGTGCTGCGCCGTGATTTTGCCGCGCGAAATACCCTCATCGAGCGACTGGCGGATCCAAGCCATCCCGGAATTGAGAACTTGTGGCGAGATATCTTCGAGGACAGTGCGGTATCCTCCGAGCGCGGCGACGCAGGCGATGCCCCGGCCCATGGTGCCGGCGCCCAAAACAGCGATGGTTGTCACATCCATCGATTTCCCCCCGATCCAAAAAATTCGAACATCCAACGCAGAGGCACGGAGTGCGCAGGAATCCGCAGAGAAAACAAACCCGGACAGGCTGAAAGCCTGTCCCATAAAGTCGCGCCTACACCGGAAAAAGTTTTGCCGCGTTGTCGTACAGGATTTTGCGCCGGGCCGCTTCCGTAAGCGGCACAGCCAGGAACTTTTCGATGTTGCCGCGTACGTCGGGCACGCCCGGGCCCGGCCAGTCCGTGCCAAACAGAACTTTGTCCGCAATTTCTTCCAGCCGCGGAAAATATTCCAGCAGTTTCTGCGGCGGAATGCCGGAAATATCCATATACATATTTTTGTGGCGGCGGACGAGAAAAAACGCTTCGTTCATCCACAGCGGGCGACCGCCGTGCGCGAGAATGACGACGAGATTCGGGTAGTCCACGCAAACGTCGTCGGCCAGCATGGGCTGCGCGTGGACATTACGCGCTCCGGGAAAAATGGATGTGCCGGTGTGAATCATGACGGGCAGCCCATCGGCGGCGGCGCGTTCGTACACAGCGGCGAGTGGACCCAGTCCATCGCGATACGCATTGGGCGAAACAAGTTGATGCGACGGATGAATCTTCAGCCCGCGAATGCCGATTTTGGCAAGGCGGTCTACCTCTGCGCCAGCGTCGGCAGCGTATTTCGGATGGACGGAGCCAAACGCGAGAAGGCGCTTCGGATCGGCCTGGCAATATTTGGCGATCCAGTCGTTCACTTCGGGCGGAAAACCGATCACGTCTGGGCTGACGTAATTAATCAGGCCCGCGCGCTCGATATCGAGCGAGTCGAGAAATTCCAGGAATGCCGCGGGTTCGGACGAGTAGCGCTCAACGTCGGCATAATCCTTGCGGCCGCGCTTGATGAGTTCGAGCGCGTGCGGCTTGAACATGTGCAGCGGCTGGATGTGAATGTGAATGTCGATGATTGCCATCGGAATCAGGATTTCGGATTGAGGGAAATTCCGTCGCGCCACGCTTCTTCCAGCGCGCGGCGAGTGAAGACGCGGACCATTTCGCGGCGATACACGGGTGTCGAACCGGATGTGGTGAGCGGCTTGGCGGTGCGAATGGCCTGCTGCGAAACGCGCGCAATCAATTCTGGCGAAGCCGTCTGGCCGTTGAGCCATTCGCGCGCTTCGTTCAACAGGCGCGGCGCGGGATTAACGGCATTGAGCGCGACCCTCGCATCGCGGCACACACCGCGCGCATCCACGTCCATTGAAACTGCGACGCCGGCGAGCGGATAGTCAATCGAGTTACGCACACGCAGCTTGTGGTAACGCCCACGGCGTCCGGCCATTCGCGCGGGGATGTACACCGCGGTGAGCAATTCATCACGGCCGAGCGCGATGCGATCCATACCGTCGTTTTTGTAAAACTGCGTCAACGGAATGCGTCGCGCGCCGGCTGGCCCAGCAATTTCGATTTCTGCGTCGAGCGTGAGCAGCGCGGGCGCGGAATCGCCAGACCACGCGGCCCAGCAAAACTTTCCGCCGGGCGCGACGTGACAAATCGTCTCCACATGAGCTGCGTTCGCGTTCAGCGCCGGGAGCTTCAGACACCCGCCCAGAGACTTGCGCCAGAAATCGGATTGGTTGTACCAGTGGCAGCGCGTTTCGAGACAGAGATTGCCGCCCAGCGTGCCCATGTTACGTTGCAACGGCCCGGCGATGGTCGCGATCGCCGCGGCGAGC
>DASYRO010000211.1:0-10017 GCA_036004385.1 Candidatus Acidiferrales bacterium | reverse complement strand
GCCTGCGCGACGTAGTTGCGCACCGTTTCCATATCGTAGGCGATCACCATGGCGCGCCCGCCGAGCACATAGCTCGGACGCACCAGCACGGGCAGCCCGATTTCTCCCGCCACGCGCACTGCATCTTCCGGCACAAGCGCGGTGGCGTTGCGCGGCTGCGGAATGCCCAGCTCATCGAGCAGCTTTCCAAAGCGCTTGCGGTCTTCTGCTAGGTCGATCGATTCTGGCGTGGTGCCCAGAATGGGGACGCCGTTGCGCTTCAAGTCCATGGCCAGGTTGAGCGGCGTCTGTCCGCCGAACTGCACGATCACGCCGAGGGGCTTTTCGCGCTCGATCACGGCGAGCACGTCTTCCAGCGTGAGCGGCTCGAAATACAGCCGGTCGGAAGTGTCGTAATCCGTGGAGACGGTTTCCGGATTGCAGTTCACCATCACTGTTTCGTAACCGTCTTCTTTCAGCGCGAACGACGCGTGGCAGCAGCAGTAGTCGAACTCGATGCCCTGCCCGATGCGATTCGGCCCGCTGCCGAGGATGACAATTTTCGGCCGCTCGTCCACATCGGCCTCGTCCTCGTCCTCATAGGTCGAGTACAGATACGGCGTGTAAGACTCGAATTCCGCGGCACAAGTATCCACGCGCTTGAAGACTGGCCGCACGTCGAGCGCCTCGCGGCGCGCGCGGACCTCCGCGGCGCTTGTCTTCCACAGCTTGGCCAGCTCTTCATCGCTAGCGCCGGAACGCTTGGCTTCGCGCAGAAGCTCGCGCGAGATGCCCTGTGGACTGGTGGCCGCGACTTGACGATCAAGCTCCACCATCTCTTCCAACTGGCGCACGAACCACGGATCAATCTTGGTCAGCGAGCAGACCTCTTCGCGGTTCATGCCGCGCTCCAGCGCTTCGAACAGCCAGTGGATCCGGTCCGGGCCGGGAATCAGAAGTCTTTCACGAAGCAATGCGTGCGTCACGTCCGCAGGCGCGTACCATGGAGTGTGCGGCTCGAGTGCGCGAATTCCCTTGCACAGCGCTTCCTGGAACGTGCGGCCGATGGCCATGACTTCGCCGACGGATTTCATCTGCGTGCCCAGCGCCGCGTCGGAACCCGGGAATTTTTCAAACTGCCATTTGGGGATTTTCACTACTACGTAGTCAATCGTCGGCTCGAAGCACGACGGCGTTTTCTGCGTGATGTCGTTGGGAATTTCGTCGAGAGTGAAACCCACCGCCAGCTTGGCGGCGATTTTCGCAATGGGAAAGCCGGTCGCCTTGCTGGCCAGCGCAGAGCTGCGCGAGACACGCGGGTTCATCTCAATCACCACCATGCGCCCGGTTTGAGGATGAATCGCGAACTGAATATTGGAGCCCCCCGTTTCCACGCCGACTTCGCGGATCACGGCAGCGGCGGCGTCCCGCATGATCTGATATTCCTTGTCAGTGAGGGTCTGCGCCGGCGCGACGGTGATGGAATCGCCGGTGTGGATGCCCATGGGGTCGAAATTTTCAATCGAGCAGATGACCACGAAGTTGTCACGGCGGTCGCGCATCACTTCCAACTCGAATTCTTTCCAGCCCAGCACGGATTCTTCGATCAATGCTTCGTGCACCGGACTCACGTCCAAAGCGCGTGAAATCAAGTCCGCAAATTCCTCGTGGTTGTAGGCGATGGACCCGCCCGTGCCGCCCAGCGTAAACGACGGGCGAATTACGATGGGAGAGCCCAACTCGTCAGCGATGCGGATCGCATCCTTCGCGTTATTGACGACTGCAGAGTTCGGCACATCCAGACCGATGCGGCGGCACGCGTCCTTAAAGAGCAACCGGTCTTCGGCGATTTTGATGGCTTGCAGCGACGCGCCAATCAGCCTGGCGCCATATTTTTCGAGGACGCCTGATTCGGCGAGTTCCACGGCCAGGTTCAGGCCGGTCTGCCCGCCGACGGTGGGCAACACTGCGTCCGGCCTTTCCTGCTGGATGATTTTCTCCACGTATTCCGCGCGCAGCGGTTCGATGTAGGTGCGCGGCGCAAATTCCGGGTCCGTCATAATCGTAGCGGGGTTGGAATTCACCAGCACGACTTCGTAGCCTTCCGCGCGTAGCGCTTTGCACGCTTGCGTGCCGGAGTAGTCGAACTCGCACGCCTGCCCGATGACAATCGGCCCGGAGCCGATGATAAGGATTTTGTGGATGTCTGTGCGCTTGGGCATTAGATCGTTGCTCGCTCCCAGCGTGGTTCTTAATTACCCCTTAACTCCACCGCACCGTTTGTCATCCCGAGCCCGCCGCAGGCGGGCGAGGGATCTGCTTTTGCTTTGGAGTTTCCCCAAGGGGGCACACTGTACTCTTGGCGAGTACCAATCAGTCGCCAGATCGTCCCACGTAGGGTTGTGCTTCTCGACCAAGGCCACTCGCTTCGCCCGTGTCCAGGCTTTGATCTGTTTCTCCCTTGCGATCGCCGCATTCACACTGCCCAACGTCTGGAAGTACACAAGCCTATGAATCCGGTATCGCGTTGTAAACCCTGGAATCTCGCCCTTCTTGTGCTGGTACACACGCCGTTCGAGGTGATTTGTTATTCCCGTGTACAGATTTCGTGAACGACTCGCAAGGATGTACACGAAGTACGTTTTTCCATTCATGAAAAGCAGATCCCTCGCTTCGCTCGGGATGACAACCAGTGACCTCGGAGCAGTAGGTAGTTAATCGCCAGCTCCTTTTTCCATCATCGTTACGAAATCTCTGAACAAGTACCGCGAATCGTGCGGCCCGGGCGAGGCCTCCGGATGGTACTGCACGCTGAAGAGCGGCAGCGAGCGGTGGCGCATGCCCTCGTTGGTGTGGTCGTTCAAATTCACGTGAGTGATTTCCACGTCGCTCGAGGGCAGCGATTCCGGGTCCACCACGAAGCCGTGATTCTGCGCGGTGATTTCCACTTTTTCGCTCAGCAGATTTTTTACCGGATGATTCGAGCCGTGATGTCCGAATTTCAATTTGTAAGTGCGCCCGCCAAGCGCGAGTCCGCAAAGTTGGTGGCCGAGACAAATGCCGAAAATCGGCACGCGGCCGAGCAGTCTGCGAATATTTTCTATGGCGAAGGTAGCGGGTTCGGGATCGCCCGGGCCGTTGGACAGAAACACGCCGTCCGGTTTCATGGCCAGCACGTCTTCGGCGGACGTCTTGGCCGGCACGACTCGGACATCGCAATTGTGGTCCACCAGCAGGCGGAGGATGTTCTGCTTGATGCCGAAGTCGTAGGCGATTACGCGAAATGCGTGCGAGCCTTCAGGAGATGGCGCCCTAAAGGGCGCCCCTTCACGCTCCATCCCCAGCGACAACTGATTGGCAAGCGGGGAGGCGAACGTCTCACTCGTCACTTGATTTGTCGGCAGTTCCACAGAGCCTTTGGCCCAGTCGTAGGCGTTGTCGCAGCTTACGCGGCTGGCCAGTTCGAGTCCGGCCATGCTCGGCAGCGCCCGCGCTTCTTTGATCAGCTTTTCGGCAGGCGTGCCGTCGGTACACACAATTCCACGCAGCGCGCCCACTGTGCGCAGATGCCGCACCAGCGCGCGCGTGTCAATATCCCAGATGACCGGGATGCCGTGACGCATCAGGTAGGCCTGCGCCGATTCCGTTGAGCGGTAATTGGACGCGAGCTGCGAAAACTCGCGCACAATCAGCGATTCGATGTAGGGACGCGGAGACTCCTCGTCGTCAAGATTCGTCCCGACGTTGCCGATGTGCGGATAAGTGAGGCAGACAATCTGGCCGGAATAACTGGGATCGGTGAATACTTCCTGATAGCCGGTGAGGCTGGTATTAAAAACGACTTCGCCGCCACGGCGGGTGCGAGCGCCCGCCGCGCGCCCGTTAAATACGCGCCCGTCCTCGAGCGCCAGAAGCGCGGGGGATTCGTTGAGCCTCAGTTTGACCTCCGAATCGCGTCATTGCAGTTCGCCATCGAACGTGGGCAGCGCGCCAAAGCGCTCCACCGGCCAGTACACGAAAACTGCTTTTCCGTAAATAAACTGCCCGGGCACAGGACCGAACACGCGCGAATCGTTGGAGCTATTGCGGTGGTCGCCCAGAACGAAGAATTGTCCATCGGGGACGCGCGTCGGCGAGTGAGAGCCGTGGTCCGCGAACTGCGGCGGCACGTAGGGCTCGTCCAGCGCCTTGCCATTCACCAGCACGCGGCCGTTGCGGATTTCCACCAAGTCGCCGGGGATGGCGATCACGCGCTTGATGAACGATTTCGTGCGGTCCAGTGGATACCAGAAAACGACGACGTCGCCGCGCTGGATGGGCTCGAAGCGGTACACAAACTTGTTGATAAAAATGCGCTCTTGATCGGTGAGCAGCGGAGACATGCTCGTTCCCTCTACTTTCACCGGCTGGTAGAGGAAGACGATAATCACCGCGGCCAGGCCCATCGCGATCAGCAGATCGCGAGTCCAATTCATCACCGCCGTGCGCACCGCGGAAAAGGATGTGCCCGTTTCTTTGGGTTGGGCTGGGTTGTTGGCGAACTCTTCCATCGCGCGAACTTGGTCGTTCTTTTATACCACGATGACGCCGCATCTGCCAAGCGTCCCGAAGCCTCCGGACAGGCATCGACAGAACGGCGTCCAGCAACATAGGATGGCATTCCATGCCCGAACGGTTTGCTGTGATTATTCCAGCCCTGAACGAAGAAGCCGCCATCGGCCCTGCCCTCGATGCCTTACTGGGTATCGTTTGTCATCCTGAGTCCGCCGCGGCGGACGAAGGATCTCTGAATTCGCAAGTGATCGTGGTGGATAACGGTTCCACGGACCGCACCGCGCAGGTCGCCCGCGCGCATGGGGCTCAGGTGGTCCACGAGCCGCACCGGGGCTATGGCAGCGCCTGCCTGGCGGGAATGGCGGCGCTGGCGCCAGACGTTACCGTGGTGGCCTTCATGGACGGTGATGGCAGCGACGACCCCGCCGACCTGCCGCGCCTGCTCGAGCCCATCGTCCGCGGCGAGGCGGACATGGTTCTGGGCTCACGCGTCCTCGGCGAGCGCGAAACCGGGGCGCTGACGCCCCAGCAGCGCTTCGGCAACGCACTCGCCGCGGTCCTGCTCCGCGTATTGCACGGCGCGCGCTACACCGACCTTGGCCCGTTCCGCGCCATCCGCCGCGATGCGCTCGAACGGCTGGGAATGCGCGATACCAGTTTTGGCTGGACGGTCGAAATGCAAATCAAGGCTGCGCGCCATGGCCTGCGCGTGCTGGAGATTCCTGTTCACTACCGCAAGCGCCGCGCCGGGCAATCCAAAATCTCCGGCACGCTCCGCGGAACGATTTCTGCCGGAGCAAAAATTACGTGGACGATTTTCCGGTATTCATTCGGAGGCGGGAAATGACTGGATTTCGTAAAAACTGCTTCTCTGAAAACTGAGAACTACTTCACGGTCGAATAATCAAACAACCGAAAATCGCGGGTGACGCCGAAAGTGAAGCCGGTGCGCGGGCTGGCCTTGGTCAGGCCGGCAATGCCGGCTACGTCCCACTGGAAGCCACCGGCAAAAATCTGCAACCCGAAACGCCCCTGCGAGCGGCTCTCCGTCCCCACCAGGCTCGGCGAGAAGCTTCGCGTGCTCTCGAATCCAGCGACCTCGCCGACCACGTTGAGACGACGATGCGCGGCGTAGCTGAACGCGGCTCCAAATGTAATCACGTCATTCTGCGTGAAGAGTGCGGCGGGGGCTTGCAGAATGGCCACGCCGGCATTGCCCATCAGGTTCAGCTTGCCGAAGTGCTTCTGCACAATGAACTCGGCAAAAATATTCGAAGTATTCGAACCAATGCCCCGTGTCTGGTCGGAATTCGGCATGCGATACCCGAAGCGGAAGGCGATGCCCGGACGGCGGTTCGACTCCGAGAGGATGCGAATCTTTGTGGCCATGGAAAAATCGCCGACGTCGTGCGTGGAATTCGGCCCGGTCAGCACGGGCGTGACGAATGCGCCCACCTGCTTTTTCACGTCGAGGAAATGATGGATGGCGCCTTCCAGTTGCACTTCGGCGATTTTTCCCACGCCCATGCGGATCTGCACCACGCCGACCGAAGTGAGATCGCCGGAAAGTCCGGAGAGAGGAAAATCCACGTCCTGCAGGAAATCGAAGCCCGCCTCGACGCGCATTGTCCCCGGGGGCAGCGTCTCCGCATCGGCCGTACGCAACGGGCGGTTTTGCGCCAGCGCCGGAACGCACAGCAGAAAGGACAAGCAGATGAGGAGCAGCGGGCGTCGCATACCGCCGCTTATCCTAGAACACGGTACATCATTCTCCAAGGACATAGTTGAATATCGCCAGCGCCGCAGCCACAGCGGTCTCTGTGCGCAAAATGTTCGGGCCCAGAGAGGCTTCAATAAATCCCGCCGCGCGCGCCGCGGCAAATTCTTCCTCCGTCCAGCCGCCTTCCGGCCCGATAGCAAACACCGCAGCGTCGTTCCTCTTCCCCTCCAGAAGGGTTCGTAGCGGCGGCGCATCCGGGCCTTCGCTGAGTAGAATCGCCACGCAATTTCCTTCGCTGGATGCAGTGAAGGCTTGCACCGGCTTGGTCATCGGACGAAGGACGGGTGGCGCGAGGCGGCGCGATTGCTGCGCTGATTCGATCAAAACTTTCTCCCAGCGATGCGCACGCTTCGCCGCGGCTGAGAGCAAGCCTCTATCGCTGCGCGCCGCCGCAAGAGGCACGATTTCGCCGACGCCCAGTTCGGTCGCTTTCTCCAGCGCCCATTCGAAGCGGTCAAACTTCACGATGGCCAGCAATAACGTAAGCCGCAACCGCGAAACTGTGGCGTCGAGTTGCTCAACCAGAACAAACTCTACTTGCTCCCGGCCAACGCGTTGCACTCTCCCGAGCCACACCGTCTTGCCGTCGCTGAGCTCGTACATCTGCCCGGGCTCGGCGCGCAGCACGCGCGCAAGGTGATGCGCAGCCTCGCCGGTCATGGAGGCAGCCCGTCCGTGGAACGCATCTACAAAAAAACGGCGGCGCATGTTTATCGGCGGAAGTGTACAACAACGAACGGAAAAACCTAGAAGTGCCAAAGTGTAGAAAGGTGGAGGTGAAACGCGAAAAAGGTAGGGAATAAGAACAGGCTGCTGAAAACCAACTTCTGAGCGCTCCTTACCCGAAAATATCTTTCACTTTTTCGAACAGCGACGAATTGCGCTGCGCCGGGCCGGTTTCTGCCGGCAATGTCTGCGCCAATTCTTGCAGCAGGCGTTTCTGCTCGCGCGTGAGCTTTGATGGCGTGAGCACGCGGATGTTCACATAGAGGTCGCCCTTGGTGCCGCCGTGCGGATCGGGCAGGCCCTTCCCTTTCAGCCGGAAAATCGAGCCGGTCTGCGTGCCTTCAGGGATGTGCAGGTTTTCCTCTCCCCCGAGCGTGGGCACGGCAATGTCCGCGCCCAACGCGGCCTGCGCGCAGTTAATGGGAATCGTGCAATAGAGGTCGACGTTGCGGCGCTCGAAAAACGGATGTTCTTTTACTTCAAGGATGACGTACAAATCGCCCGGCGGCCCGCCGTTGACGCCCGTCTCGCCTTCGCCGGGAATGCGCAGGCGCGTCTGCGAGTCTACTCCCGGAGGAATGCGCACTTCCAGCGTGCGCTCGCGTTCCACGCGGCCGTCGCCCTGGCAAGTTTTGCAGCGCTCGCGGATGATTTGCCCCGTGCCGTGGCATGAAGGGCAAGTCCGCGTGATGGTGAAAAATCCCTGCTGGTAGTGCACCTGCCCGCGTCCGCCGCACGTCTGGCAGGCGATGGGCGACGTGCCCGGCTTCGCGCCGGTGCCTTTGCATGTTTCGCAGGTTTCCGTGGAAGGAATTTTAATTTTCGTCTGCATCCCGTTGGCGGCTTCTTCGAACGAGAGCGTCATGTCGTACCGCAGGTCGTTGCCGCGATGCGCGCGGGTGCGACGCCGTCCGCCGCGGCCACTGGGCGTGCCGAAAAGATCTTCGAAGCCGAAGAAATCGCCAAAGATGTCGCTGAATTCTTCGAAGATGGTGCGGTCGAATCCCACGTGCTCAAAGCCGCCGCCGGTGACGCCGGCTATCCCGAAACGGTCATACGCCGCGCGCTTCTGGGGATCGGAGAGGATGCTGTAGGCTTCCGTCGCCTCGCGGAACCTTTCCTCGGCGTGAGATTTGTTTTCAGGATTGCGGTCGGGATGATATTGCAGCGCAGCCTTGCGATACGCGCTCTTGATTTCGTCGGCTCCGGCGCTACGGTTCACGCCGAGAACGTCGTACAAATCATGTCGTGGGGCCAAGTCTGGGTCCTCAGTTCACTCGGGAATCCGCGTCGGCGGGCTCAGGCGCGGGGCGGAAGGCCACACGCACTAGCGCCGGTCGCAGCACCCGATCGCGCAATTTGTAGCCGTGGCGCAGGTCTTCGACCACCGTGCCGTCCTCGTATTCGGTCGATTCCACGCGCTCCACCGCCTGGTGTACGTGGGGATCAAACGGCTTGCCCAGTGTTTCGATGCGTTCGAGCCCGAAACGTTTCAACGCTTCCAGCAGCTGCCGGTAAATAATCTCGAAGCCCTTGCGGTAGTCCTCGTAGGCCGGATCGGAGTGCGCCGCCAGGGCCCGCTCGAAACCATCGAGCACGGGCAGAATGGGCTCGATGACGTGGGCTACGGCCCGCGCCGAATCTTCGCGGCGCTCGCGCTCGATGCGCTTGCGCGCATTGTCCAGGTCGGCGAGCTGGCGCACGGCGGCGCTGTACTTGGCAGCGAGCTCGTCCTTTTCCATTTGCAGCCGGACCAGTAAATCCGAATTGGCAGGGGATATACCTGACTCCGCACCCTCGGCCGAGTCGCCGGCTTCCACGGCATCATCAATTTCCTCATTGTGCGGGCGTCTGCGTTCGTCGAAGCTCAAGACCGGTCGCTCCTGCTCAGTTGCTGGCTGAAGAGTTGAGCCACAAATGCCACGGCGGTGATGGCGCGCTCGTACTGCATGCGCATGGGGCCCAGTACGCCGAGGGAACCCTGCACGCGGTCGTTGACGGCATACGGAGCGCTTATGAGCGCTAGATGCGCGCCGGCGTTTTCGATCTCCTTGATGCCGATCTGCACCTGCACCGGTTCAGGCGCCTCGATGCAACCCGTGAGCAACATGACTAACATGCGCTTTTCTTCGATCGCGCCGAGAAGCTCGCGGAGTTGCACCGCGTCAGCGAATTCCGGCGCAGTGGCGATTTGCGCCGCGCCTTCTACGTACAACTGCGCTCCCGTGTCTTCGCCCAGCACGCTGGTGTCGCAGAGCACGAGGGCGGTTCGTGCGAGCCGGTCGTATTGCTCCCGCTCCTGCGCGAGCTTGGTGAGCAGATCGGCGCGGATGGCGTCCAGCGTCCATCCGACGTAGCTGCGATTCAGGTACTCGGCGGTGCGGTCGAGTTCCTGCTGCGGAAAGTGCTGCTCCGGACGGATCACCTTGTCCCGCGTCATGCCATGCTGGGAAATCAGCACCACGAGCAGGCGGCCTTCCGGCAGAGACACGAAGCGGATGTGCTCGAGCGCGGAGCGCGCCATGGGCGGCGTCACGACGATCCCCAGTCCATGCGACATCGTCGCCAGCACGTGGCTGGCCCGCTCCATGATTTCGCTGGGCGTCTGCGCGGCGTTCAACTCCGTACGGATATACGTCTGGTCTTCCGGGCTCAGCGTGGCCTGCGAGCCGACTTCCTGCACGAAAAATCGGTATGCGTTGGCCGTGGGCACGCGTCCCGCGGAGGTATGCGGCTGGAACAGGTAGCCTTCTTCTTCGAGGTCGGACATCACGTTGCGGATTGTCGCCGGGCTGAGTGACTCCTGCGAGCGCCGGGAAATCGCCCGCGAAGACACGGGCTCGCCCGTTTCGATATACGTGCGCACGATATCGGCAAGGATCTGCCGGTTGCGTTTGTCGTTGAGTGCCGCCGAACGCATGAAAATCCCTCGAAATCAAATTGTAGTCGGGCTGTGAAAATGCGTCAACCGGGCGCGG
>DASYRO010000210.1:0-4792 GCA_036004385.1 Candidatus Acidiferrales bacterium | reverse complement strand
CACCACCGTCTTGCCTTTGCCGCCGATGTCCCAGACAACGCTGGCGCGCGGGCTGAAGTTGTTGAAGTCTTTGTCGTAGAGCTGGTCTTTCAGCACGAGGCCCACGGCCGGGTCGTAAATGCTGAAGCGGCCTTTTTCTTCATGGATCAGGCCGAAATAATCCCAGCGCAGGCCGAGATTAAACGTGACATCGCGGCGCACCCGCCAGGTATCTTGCAGATAGACGGCGTGCGAGTTTTGCCACGCGAGGCGATCCGTATTGCCGGTGGCGATGCGCCCGCCACCGGGCTGCCCGGCGAGAAAATCCACCAGCCCCGGCACCGGCGAAGGTTGCAGCGCGGGCGGAACGGGCGTCCCGGCTCCCGCTGAGCCGTCGAAACTCAGCACGCCGCGGAAGTTGGCGTCGTAGAACGAATCCACTTCCGTGCGGCGGAATTCGTACCCGAATTTCCATTCATGGCTGCCCGCCTTCCAGGAGAAGCCGTCAATCACATGGACGTTGTTGGCCGCGCGGCCGCGCGGGTTGGAGAAGGGCGAAGAGCCCAGCGCGGCAAAGCCGCTCACGCGGATGGTGGGCAGGCCGAAGTCGCGCGGGTTGGTGACGCCGTTGTTCAAATTGATGGTCGCATTGGGATTGCCGAAGACGTCGCGGTCGGCGGCGAAGAAATCCTGGCGGTAGCGGTTCCAACCGAAGCGCAGCTCGTTGGTCTTGTTAACCGCGAAAATGTGCACGTAACTAATGGCCACCATCTGCGCCTGGATGGGCGAAAACGTGTTCGTGCCCGGCAGATTGTTGCCGCCGGAAAGCCCCAGCGGGAAGCTCTGGTGGCTGCGCCCAAAGAAATAGCGGCCGGTGAGCTGGTTGCGGTCGTCCCAGTTGTAGTCCATTTTGAAGATGAGGCTATCCGCGCGGTTAAATGCGGGCGCGCTGGAAACCGTCGTGGTCGGCCAGACGTTTTTTCCGCCGTAACATTTTCCGCCGGCGTCGCAGAAATTGAAGAGATTCAGAATTACAGGATTCACCACGCCCGGCGCCTGGCCGTTCAGGCAGGCAATAATCGTCGTGGTGCACACGGCCGGATTGCCGCCGGGCAGCCCGCCCAGCGCGGGGTCCACCGCGTCGCGGAAATCCGTCAGTGCGGGCACGGTGTTCAACGAGGTCACGCCGACATCTTCACGCTGCCCTTCGTAAGCGAAATACCAGAAGGTCTTGTCGCGCTCGAGCGGGCCGCCGGCGGAAACCCCGAACTGGTGGTTGCGGAAGTCGTCTTTGGGATTGCCTTTGGTGTTGAAGTAGTTGCGGGCGTTGAGCGAGTCGTCGCGGAAAAACCACAGCGCCGTGCCGTGAAACTCGTTTGTCCCGCTGCGCGTGACGATGTTCACCACCGACCCCGAGTTGCGGCCGTATTCCGGCTCGAAACTGGAAAGCACCCTGAGTTCGGCCACGGATTCGATCGGCAGCACCGTGCCCGGCGTGCCGAATACGCCGCCCTGATTGATGGCCGGAAGGTTGCGGAAGCCGTCATTCATGTCCGTGCCGTCGAGGAGGAAATTATTGGAGCGGCCGCGATTGCCGTTGATACTGAACAGCCCGAACGAGCCCGGCGAATCGCCGCCGCCGTTGGGCTCGCCCACTGCGCCGGGCACCATGATGAGCAGCTTCGTGTAATCGCGGCCGTTGATGGGCAAGTCCACGATCATCTTGGTTTCAAAGCCGCCGCCGAGCACGTTGGAGGTCGTCTCCACGACGGCCACTTCTGTGCCCACCACTTCCACCGTTGTCTTCACGTCTCCCGGCTTGAGCGTGACGTCCACGCGTCTGTCCGCGGCGACTTCGACGCTTACCGCGGAGCTTTGGGCCGTCTGAAAGCCGGCCTTTTCCACGCTGACGACGTAATGGCCGATGGGCAGCTCGGGAACGGAATAGCTGCCGTCTTCGGTGGTCGCGGTTTCACGCACCAGCCCGGTTTCGGTATTGCGCACCTTGACCTTTGCGCCCGGCACGACCGCGCCGGATTGGTCGGTCACCGTCCCAAGAATTGTTCCGCGAAACGTCTGCGCCGTGGCCGCGGAAGTCCACAGCAGCGCCAGCAGCGCCGCACTCAGCAGCGCCGTGCGCACATACCTGCTCCATCCATTCTTGTTCATTGCTCCCCCTCAGAAATTGTTTGAACGATTGCGAAGGCCGGCACGGAACGCTAGGCCGAATCCCGCAGCTTCCTCCGAAAAGCACAACCCCATCCTGCACCCCTACATGAAGATGCTAAATATCTTCCTGCCACTGCAGCGACGGCGTCAAGCAACCTCGCGAACAATATTGTCGGCATTTGGAGTGTAAGGGCACACCTGCGTGTGCGCCCATTTGCTTGCGAAGATTGGCGAATCAGGGCGGACACGGAGGTCCGCCCCTACGCCCGAAAATTGTGCGGTACACTGACTGTTTGCATTGTCATGCAAGAAATCTCATGAGAGAGAAAGACACAGCCGCATTGCCGTCGGTGGTCATTGTAGGGCGGCCCAACGTGGGCAAGTCCACATTGTTCAATCGGCTCACATCCAGCCGCCGCTCCATCGTCACCAATGAACCCGGCATCACCCGCGACCGCATCTACGGCATCGCCACCTGGCAAGGCCGGCCGTTCCAGGTGGTGGACACGGGCGGCATCGTCCCCGACGACAAGGCCGCCATCCCCAAAGAAATATTGCGCCAGGCGCACGTGGCCATCGCATCGGCGGATGTGCTCGTGCTTGTAGTGGATTCGCGCGCCGGAGTGACGCCGCTCGATGAAGAACTGGCGCAACTTCTGCGCCGCACCGGCAAACGACTGCTCGTCGCCGCCAACAAGGTGGATGCGCAGACACAAGTTTCGGCAGCGGCGCCGTTTTACGCACTGGCGCAGGATGTGTTCCCCATCGCCGCGGAGCATGGCACGGGCGTGGACGACCTGCTCGACGCCGTCACCCGCGATTTTCCGGATGCGCCGCAAGAAACAGCAGGCGAGGAGTTGAATATCGCCATCATCGGTCGGCCGAACGTGGGCAAGTCCACGCTGTTGAATCGCCTGGTCGGCGAAGAACGCGCTATCGTCAGCGCCGAGCCGGGCACCACGCGCGACGCCGTGGATACGCTGCTGCACTATGGCGGCAAAGCGTATCGCTTTGTGGATACTGCCGGCATCCGCCGCAAAGGCAAGACCAAGCTCGTCGCTGAAAAACTCAGCGTGGTGATGGCGCGGAAAAATCTGGAGCGCGCCGATATCGCCCTCGTCCTCGTGGACGCCGCGCAGGGTGTCACGTCCAACGACGCGACCATCGCCAGCTACGCTGAGCAGTCCGGGCGCTCCGTCATCGTGGTCATGAACAAATGGGACCTGGCGCAGCAGGCGTGGGACGAGGCGCGTACCGCCGGCATCTTGCCGGATTACTCGCGTAGCGCCGGCGCCCGTGGTGAGCATGGCCGAACCATCTCGCCGGCTCGTTTACTTCGTCAGGGCACGGCTTCAGCCGTGCCGATGCGCAGCAAGAAACGTAGAGTGGCTTCAGCCGCTGAGGTAAATGTCGGCCCACAAAGACTTCTCGAAGAGTACGAAAAAATTGTCCGCGCGAAACTCAAGTTTCTCGACTACGCACCCATCATTTTTCTTTCCGCACTGACCGGCGAGCACACGGAAAAACTTTTCTCGCTGATTGACCGCGTAGCCGCCGCCCGGACGCGCCGCATCTCCACCGGCGAAATGAATCGCTGGCTCGAGCGAGTGGACCTGGCGCGCGGCACCTCGCCCGCCGGCCGCGAAATGAAAATCTTTTATGTCACGCAAGCCTCCACTGCCCCGCCGACGTTCGTGCTTTTCACCAACCAGGCCCGGCCCATGCACTTTTCTTACCAGCGCTTCCTCGAAAACCAGCTCCGTGCGCATTTCGATTTTACGGGCACGCCGATTCGATTCCATATCCGATTGAAGAAGCGGTAATGAAACTTGTAGCTCACGTCCCGTTGCGATGCAGAGCATCGCAACTGACGTGAGGTACTTCGGTCGGCCTCAAGTCAGCCCGCCGCGCCTGCGCGGGTGCGTGCGGGACCTGAGCTACAGTTGACACTCCTCGAAATCGGCATACGATTATTCCGAGCATGTCTGACCAGGACCAACACGCAGACCTTCCACCGAAAAATCTTTTCCGCATCGGCGAAGTCAGCCGCCTGACGGCGACGAAAGCCTTCGTCCTGCGCTACTGGGAGACGGAATTTCCCATGCTCCAGCCGGTGAAGGCGCCCAGCGGGCATCGCCTCTACCGCCGCGAGGACATCGAAACCGTGCTGGAAATCAAGCGCCTGCTTTACGAGGAGGGTTTCACGATTGCCGGCGCGCGCAAGCATCTGGCCGAGGGCCGCCACGCTGGAAACGGCGATGGGGAGGCCGCCGCGGGCGCGCCCGAAACTCTTGCGCCTGCACCGCGCGGCTCGACGGCGCAACGCAAGCGGCTGATCGAATTGCGTGATGAGCTGCAGGCCATCTTGACGCTGTTAAAACGCGGGTGATACTCTGCTATTTGCGGTCGGGACGTAGCGCAGCCTGGTAGCGCGCACGCTTGGGGTGCGTGAGGTCGCTGGTTCAAATCCAGTCGTCCCGACCATATTTTGAGCGGCTGTCATTCTGAGGCCGCTGCAGGCGGCCGAAGAATCCCTTCGGGAATCCGCATCCAGACCCATCGAAGAAAGGCCTTCGTTCAGGAAGAGAGATCCTTCGCTCCGCTCAGGATGACAACCGATTAGGCCAATGCCACATATTCTGGT
>DASYRO010000209.1:0-3499 GCA_036004385.1 Candidatus Acidiferrales bacterium | reverse complement strand
ACCGAGTCGAAAGCGTGAGCCCACACAGGAGACTAACGCAATGAACGCATGTTCTCTGCAATCCCGGTCCGGCAACCTCAATCCGCTGTCTGCGATTCTGCATCTCAAATCTCAAATTTCAAATTTCAGATTCTCTGTCCTCTGCCTCCTCTGCTTCCTATGCCTCCTCTTGCTTCCGGCGTCTTCCTCCGCCCAGACTTTCCCCACGCCCGATTATTTCCGCCGCGTGGTTTTGCGTCCGAGTTCTCCCGCGCAGATTCCCGGCCCCGAGGGCCTGAAGGATTTCGTTGCCGGCGGCAAGCTGCGCCTCTCGCTGGACGATGCCGTGCAGCTCACGCTGAAGAACAACACCGACCTGCGCATCAACCAGCTTTCGTACGAAAACGCGCAGTGGGCCATCAAGCGCGCCTATTCACCGTTCGACCCGCTGGGCACGGCCAGCTTTGCCGCCACGCGCTCCACGTCAGCGTCCACTTCCACGCTGGCCGGCGCGAACACGCTGAGCACGCTGAACCAGCAGACGCAGTTCAATTACCTGCAGGCATTTCAAACGGGCACGCAGTACAGCGTGGGCTTCAGCGCCAGCAAATTCGCGACCAACTCAACCTTCGCCACGTTTAACCCTTCCATCGCTGCGGCGATGAATTTTTCTGTCTCTCAGCCGCTGCTGCGTAACCGCGGACTTTTTCCCAACCGCGCGCCCATCGTCATCGCGCAGCGCAGCCAGAAGCAGTCACGCGCCAATTTTGAAGTGCAGATCAACGACTCCGTGCAGCGCGCCATCGGCCAGTACTGGGATGTCGTGCAGGCCCGCGACAACCTGGTCGTCGTGCGTAAATCGCTGGAACTCGCCGAAGCCACCTACGCGCAGGACAAGCGCAAGCTCGAACTTGGCGCTCTGCCGCCGCTGGATATTTACCGCTCCGAATCGCAGGTAGCCACGCGCCGCGTCGCCGTGATTCAGACCGAGTATCAACTCCGGCAGCTCGAAGACGATTTCCGCCGGACCATCGGCGCGGACCTCGACCCCTACATCCGCGCGCTGGATCTGGATCTCGTCCAGCCCGCGGAGCCCTCCGGCGAATTACTGGTGATGGATTCCGAAGAAGCGCTCCGGCGCGCCATGCAGCACCGCCCGGAGTTGGAATCGCTCCGCTTGCAGCTTCTGAACGACGATACGAGCCTGCGCCTGGCGCACAATTCCATGCAACCGGACCTGAACCTCAACGGGTTTTATTCCTCCAGCGGCCGCGGCGGCAATCAGGTGGACACGTCCACCGTGCCGCCCACCGTTCTCTCGCGCGGCGGGCTGGCCGAAGCGCTGCAGCAGCTTTCCGACTTCGACTTGCCCACTTACGGATTTACGGTTTCCTTGCGCCTGCCCATCCGCAACCGCTCCGCGGAAGCGGACCTGGGCAGCGCTCTAAATTCCAAGCGCCGCGATCTGTATTCGCTGCGCTCGCGCGAGCAAGCCATCACTCTGGAAGTGCGCAACGCCGTTCACCAGCTCGAAGAGGCCAAGCTCAGCATGGCCGCCGCGAAAATCGCTCGCGATGTTGCCCAGAAAAATCTGGAAGCGGAGCAGCGCAAATATGAGCTCGGCGTGCAAACCATTTTCTTCGTCCTCGACGCGCAGACGCAGCTCGCCTCCGCGGAGCAGGGCTTGCTGCAAGCCCAGGTGAGCTATCAGCGTGCGGTCTCTGCCGTCGAGCGCTCGACCAATGCTTTGCTCGACCGCTTCCGCGTCCGCATCGCGGAAAAATGAGGCGCTCGCCGAGCGGCTTAGGTTGCTGGGGAGGAGATTCGCTTGACGAGATCCTGGAACTGCGGATGACTTCGCAGCGGATCAAAGACGGGTTCGACGGGAAGAAATACGAGCGAAGGAAAATGTTCGGCGTGCGCTTTTTGCAGCATGTGGATCGCTTTTTCTCTTTCTCCGGCCCGCGCGTACACCACAGCCAGACTGAATGACGGAATTTCTTTCCGCCGCGACGGCTCCTCCCACCGCGCGGCCCACGTCCGCCAGTAGCCTTTCATTCCGCCGGCGGCATAGGCCTTCTTCAATTGCTCCTGGGTCGCCGCGGAGTCAGCGCGCAGACTCACCTGTTTCAAGAGCGCCCCAACGGCCTCGTCGTGCATGCCCTTCTGTTCATACGTGAGTCCGAGATACCAGTAGGCCGCCCGGTACTCCGGATCCATTTCCAGCGTTTTCTTGCACTGCTCGATGGCCTCGTCGTAGCGTCGCGCGAACAACAGGATCTGCCCAACGTCCGAGCTGATGCTTAGCGAAAGTGGGTCCAGCGCCTGGGCGCGCCGGATTTCCGCGACGGCCATTTCCAGTTTTCCCAAGGCCGCCAGCGTATAGGCGTACCAGTGCCGCGCCGTCGGATAACTCGGGTTGTCGGCGATGGCCCGCAGAAATTCCTGCTCCGCTCCGCGGGGATCCCAGTCGTAGAGCAGCTTGGCGAAGGCCAGCGACGCGTGCGCTTCCGCCAGCGTTTCATCCAGCTCCAGCGCTTTCTGCGCCGCTGCTTTCACCTTGGGATAGACTTCGCTCGGCGGCCGCACATTGTTCGGGCCGAGGAGCACATACGAATCCGCGAGGCCGGCATAAGCCAGGGCAAACCTCGGGTCCTTCGCGATGGCCTGCTCGAACAGTTCGATGCTCTTGGAAAAACCTTCCGGAGTGCGCTTGTTCCAAAAGTAGCGCCCTTTCAAATAGAGTTGATAGACCTCCGGCGCCGCCGCGCGCGCGCTGGACCCGCGGCCCGCGGCGGCCAGTCCCTGCGGCGTCAGTTGTATGCGGATTCCGGTCGCGATGGCTCGCGCGACTTCATCCTGCACGGCCAGGATGTCTCGCACATCGCGTTCGTAGCTCTCGGCCCAGAGGTGTGTTTGGTCCTCCACCTGAATCAGCTGCGCGCTGATGCGTAGACGCTCGCCGTCGCTGCGCACGCTGCCTTCCAGCACGTAGTCCACGCCCAACTCCTGCCCGATCTCCGCCACTGTTTTCTTGCTGGTCTTGAAGTGCATGGACGACGTCCGTGCGATGACGGCCATGTGCTCCGGATTGAGCCGCGCGAGCTGTGTAATCATTTCTTCCGTCAAGCCGTCGCTCAGGTATTCCTGCTCCGCGTCGCCGCTCAAGTTTTCGAATGGCAACACGGCCAGCATGATCTTCCGCGCCGGCGGCGTTGCCCGAGGTCGCAGCCATTGCCACGCCGCCAGTCCCGCACCGCTCAGCACAATCGCCAGTCCAATCCCCACAAAGACGCGCTGCGCCCTCCGCACGGGCGCGTGTTCGGCAGCCATTTCTCGAGTTACTGCACTTGGCCCGCGCGAGTCGCTTTCCACCCGGCGCACTTCGGCCACAAACCGGTAGCCGCGCTTCGGCACCGTTTCGATATAGGCGTTTTCTTCCCCGCCCAGCGTTTTGCGGAGCAGTGAAACGTTCTTCGCCAGCGCCGATTCCTCCACAAACGTGTCCGGCCAAACCCGG
>DASYRO010000208.1:0-2608 GCA_036004385.1 Candidatus Acidiferrales bacterium | reverse complement strand
GCAGATAGCCAGATGAAAATAGAAAAGAGAAGATAGGAAGAAAACAAAGTCCAAACATTGACGCAGAGGACGTAGAGGAACAGAGAACGCAGAGAAAATCGTAAGTATCAGGAAACCGGATGCGCAGGAAGGAAGCGGCGTCCGGTTTTCGTTTTTCGAATTTCGCTTTTCGAATTTACGTGCGTGCGGAAGAGTGCGTTTGCTCGTACTGTTTCTTGAAGAAGTCCACCGTCAGGCGGAGGCCGTCGGCGAGGGAGACCTTCGGCTCCCAGCGCAGCAGGCGTTTGGCTTTGGAAATGTCCGGGCAGCGCTGCCTGGGATCGTCCACCGGGAGCGGCTGGAAAATAATTTCCGTCTTGGAGCCGATCAGTTCGCGGACGCGGCGCGCGAATTCGAGAATGGTAATTTCTTGCGGATTGCCGATGTTGACGGGCTCGTGCTCGGCGGAGAGCATCAGCTTGTAAATGCCGTCAATCAAATCGCTGACGTAGCAGAAGCTGCGCGTCTGCGTGCCGTCGCCGTAGACGGTGATGGGATCGCCGCGCAGCGCTTGATAAACGAAATTGGGAAGCGCGCGGCCGTCATTCAGGCGCATGCGCGGGCCGTAGGTGTTGAAGATGCGCACGATGCGCGTGTCCACGTGATGCGCGCGATGGTAGGCCATGGTCATGGCCTCGGCGAAACGCTTGGCTTCGTCGTAGACGCCGCGCGGGCCGATGGGATTCACGTGGCCCCAATAGGTTTCCGGCTGCGGTGATACTTGCGGGTCGCCGTAACATTCCGAAGTGGACGCCAGCAGGTATTTCGCTTTTTTGGCGAGCGCCAGTCCGAGCGAATTGTGCGTGCCCAGAGCGCCGACCTTCAGCGTCTGGATGGGCAGCTTCAGGTAGTCCACGGGACTCGCCGGCGAAGCGAAGTGGAGCACGTAATCCACCGGGCCGGGTACGTCAATGTAGCGCGTGACGTCCTGGCGCGCGGCGCGAAAACGCGGATTGCTCATCAGATCGGAAATGTTGGACTCCGTGCCGGTGATGAGATTGTCCAGGCACAGCACGTCCCAGCCTTCGGCGATGAGCTTGTCGCACAGATGCGAGCCGAGAAATCCAGCGCCACCGGTGATCACTGCGCGCACGGTCGAGGCCCTCCCGGGAAACGAAGAGATATGAAACCACAGATGAACAGAAAGAAACAGTGGCGAGTGACGAGTGACGAGTGGCGAATTGGAAACAATCAGTGGAGGGAGAGTTGCAGCGATTGCTTTTTGGAATCGCAGGAGATGGAAAGCGTGCGCTGGCCGTCTTTGGGGAAATCGCCGGTGAGGTTGCGAGTCTGGTCGAAGGCCGGGTCGGAGGAAGTGACGCGGACGCGCACCACGCGGGCGCCGGCGCGCAGCGGCACGGAACCGGAAAAGCGTCCGCGATAGCGCGCGGTGAACGGCGCGCGGCTCACCTCGTCGTAAACGAGTTTGTCTTCCAGCAGCAGTTTGTCATCCACCCAGATGGAAAGCGTGCCCGCGCGGAAATTGTGCTGGAGCAGAATGACCATGCGCGATCGCGGCGCGGGCAAGAGCGCCCACACAACGAGGGCAATGACGACGAGCGCGGCGAGAGCGGCGCCGGCTTGCGCAGGACGCGACAAAGTTTTCACGCGCGCGGCCATCTGCGGTAGCGAGCGCACGCGCGTGGTCCATGCGCGCACGCTGAAAAGTCCGGCGGCGAGATCTGTGGCGCGGTCGCGATACGCTGCGGCCGAAGGCGGCGCGGCAGGCTGCCCCGCGGAAGGCAGCGCGACGGTGCGGTCGGCGGCAACTGCAGAGCTGGCCGACGCGGCGGCGGGAGGACGTCCGGCAAGCAAGCAGTCCAGATCGCCGGCGAATTCTTTTCCCGTCTGGTAGCGGGTGTCGCGCGATTTGGCCAGCGCGCGCGCGATCACCGCGTTAAAGTCAGGCGCGAGCGCGGGGTTGACTTCGCACGGCGGAACGGCGTCGCGGCAGATAATTTTGAACATCAGGTCGGCCATCTCGCCGGTAAAGGGCCGCGCGCCGGTGACCATCCAGTAAAAAATCACGCCGAGAGAAAAAAGGTCGGCGCGGCCGTCCACGCGTTCTCCGCGCAGCTGCTCCGGCGACATGAACGCGGGCGTGCCGATCACTTCGCCCTGCATGGTCATCTGCGACTTGCGCACGCGGGCCACGCCGAAGTCGGTGATGATGGCCCGGCCGGAAGACGTAAGAATAATGTTGGCGGGCTTGATGTCGCGATGCACGATGCCTTCGGCGTGCGCGTAGTCCAACGCTTCGGCCACCTGCTTGATCATAGCCAGCGATTTTTCCACAGGTAGCGGCCCGGACGATTCGCGGATGAGATGATCCAGCGTAATGCCCTCGATGTATTCCATCACCAGATACGGCGTGTGCGTGGATTCGTCGGAACCCACGTCGTAGATGGTGACGATGCCCGGATGCGAGAGCTTGCCGGCGGCTTGCGCTTCGCGGAAGAAGCGCTCGCGGAAGCCTTCCGTCTCCCCCGCGGCGACGCCCTGCAGGCGAATGGTCTTCACGGCGACGAAGCGGTCAATCATGGGATCACGGCCGCGAAAAACCGTGCCC
>DASYRO010000207.1:0-3256 GCA_036004385.1 Candidatus Acidiferrales bacterium | reverse complement strand
AGGTGCTGGCCGTCGGCGGGCGCGGCGTGGATTTTGCGCGCGACATCCATGCCCGCGACCACGCGGCCGAACGCGGCGAAGCCCTGTCCATCGGGATTGCGCGCGCCGCCGAAATCGAGCGAGGGTTGATCGCCGATGCAGATGAAACAATCCGATGTCGCCGTGTCCGCGGCGTCGCGGGCCATGGAGACGCAGCCGTCGGTGTGCTTCAGGCCGGTCTTGTTGGTGCGCTCCAGCGGAATCGCCGGAAAATCCTTGTGCTGCGGATTCGCACCCGCCTGGATGACTTCGATCTTCACGTTTTTGTCGGGCTGATTGCCGAGGCGCACGGTGCGATGGAAACGCCCCCCGTCATACGCGCCCGCGTCCACGTAACGCAGGAAATTCGCGGCGGTCACGGGCGCGCGCGCGGTGTCCACTTCGATGGTGATGGCGCCGAGCCGGGTTTCGAGCACGACGCGGACGGGCGCGGGTAGCGCGGGAGCGGACGGAGTCTGCTGGGAGACTACCGGCGCAGTGAGCAGGAGCGCGGCGATGAGGAACTTGACGAGACCGAATCTCAAATTTGAAATTTGAAATTTGAAAAGCACCGGCGCCTCCGGCACATTCGTCACAAAGTCAGGAGAAATATGAAACCACAGATGAACACAGATAAACACAGATGAGGGAAAAAGCCAAACATTAACGCAGAGGACGCAGAGTAACAGAGAGCGCAGATAACATCAAAATCTTCCGAGCCAGATAAACACAGATAAGAAATGATGACGAAGAATTACGCGGGAGCAACCCCAATTCTTCGGGCCCGCACCTCAAGGCGCTTCGCGGCGGCAACAAAAATCGCCTTCGGCAGACAGGAAGGCGCTTCGCGCCGACACTTTTGTCGGGGCTAACGCCCCGACCCACAACGCGGCGCTGTCCCATGGCCTCGGGACGCCGCACTCCACAGGGGAGATGATAGAATCGGCGCATGCAGAAGAGCAGCCGCATTGTGGCGCGAAAAGGTCATCTGGCGACCGACCTGGGGAATGAGACGGTCATCTTCAACACGCAGTATGAAAAATATTACGGGCTGAACGACGTGGGCACGCGCGTGTGGGCGCTGATCCAGCAGCCGCGCACGGTCGGGGAAATCGTGAAGATCGTTACGCAGGAGTACGACGTGGAGCCCGCGCGGTTCGAACGCGACCTGACGAAGTTGTTGCAGGACTTGGAATCGGCAAAGTTGATCGAAATTCAATGAGCGATCAGAGGGGATGATGTCCATTTCTGAGATCCTTCGCTTCGCTCCCTTCTCTCACGTTCAGGGCAAACAGGACGACAACGCAAATCAATGAGCTCGGATTCCAACTCGGTCATCCGGCGGCGGTGGCTGCTGTGGCGAGCCGTGTGGCGGCTGGCCGCGGCGTCGGCGGGGCTGCGGCTGTTCAGTTTTCGCAGGATGCAGCGGTGGGTCGGTTCGCAGCCTGCGCCGGAAATGGGCCAGGCACGCAAGTCCGCCCTTACCGAGAAAAAATATTCACCCGAGGAGCTGGCGAGGGCGCTCGCGCGCGGCAGCCGGTTGGTTCCGGGGAGCACGTGTCTGGTGCAGGCGCTGGCCGGACAATGGCTGTTGCAGGGCGAAGGCTATGCGCCGCAATTGCGCATCGGCGTATCGAAAGCTGAAGGATTCGAAGCGCACGCGTGGCTCGAACTCGATGGCAAAGTGTTCATCGGAGATTCGGACCTGCAGCGGTTCACACCATTCCCACCCGTGGAATGTCCGTAGAAAATTTCAGGCGCCGACGCGCCACAGATAGAGCGTTGCTTTCTTTCCCTGTGGGGCGTCGATCGTCTCCATGCGTTCTGGTACCCAGTCGGCAAGTCCCGATTCATGCGAAACGATCCGCGTACCCGGTTTGAGCTCGCGCTGCAGTCTGGGCCGCAGCCGGAGCGTGGCCGCCCAAGGCAGATACAGGGTGACGACCGTGGCGTTGGTCAGGTCGGCCTTCAGCATGGATTCCTTTTTGAATTGGACGAGACTCTGCACGCCTGCTTTTTTTGCGTTGGATCTTGCCTGTTGTAATCGCTGCGGGTCAATTTCGAAACCAAAGCCCCTCGCTCCGAAGCGTTGCGCAGCGAGGATGAGCACTCTGCCATCGCCGGCACCAAGGTCGTAGATCACATCGGTGGGAGTTACGTTGGCCAGTTCGAGCATGCGAACGGCTACGTCTTCCGGCGTCGGCTCAAAACCGCTCACTTCAATCGGAAGGCGTCCGGCCAGGATTCGTAGGTATTTGCCCGCCAGCCTGAAAACGCGCACGAACCCGTAGAGAAAATGAAAGCTTTCTGGCAAACGGAACAGCCTCCATTCCAAGGGCGTGGATGTGAACACCTGTTCTGCAACGTATCGAAAACCATCGTACGGCCGGGCAATCGAGCGATAGGCAAAGCGCAATCTTTGCAAATGGGACGGAGGACCGTCCTCGGCTTGCACGAGCCTCTTCGTGGCCTGCGCCGCCAGCCAATTGACGCCGGGGTCCGCTTGCACAGCGGACTCCGCTTCGTCCGGCAGATGCGCTTCCAGTAGATTGTGCGCCAGCAGCAAGCCGTGCCGCAGCATGCGGGATCCGCCCACCGCTTCGGCTTCCTGGAAAATGGCGGTCCAATCCAGCGGCGCATGTGCACGCAACAGTTCCGCGATGTCGGCCACGAGGATGAGTCTCTCCCACATGTCTTTGGCGCCGTGGATGCACAAAATCAGGAGCAAATCTTCCGGAGAGAATGTGAGCACTTCGGTATCGCCCAGGCGCATCGGCCGCAGCCGGTCCCAGTAACGATCTAAATCGAGCGTGCGGGAAAAATATCTCGGCGTGAGAGCGCAGTGCAGATCAATGACCAGTTGTTTGTCTGTGCTGACGAAGGCATGTTCGGAACGAAAATCGAAATAAATCAACTCTTCTTTTTCGGTGAGCTCAAACTGAGGAAGCAGTCCGCGGTCCATGAGAATTTTCCGCGCTTTCAGAATGTCGGCCTTGCGGATGAGCAGGTCGAGATCCGCGAAGCGGCGCAGCGAGAGGTCGCCATACAGCGCGAGCGCGGTGATGGGGCCTTTGAAGGGAACGACGGGAATCCCGTGGGAAGAAAATGTGCTGTGAAGTTTCAGCAGCTCGGCGGCGAGATGCAAATTGCGCCGCGCGATGCCGTGGAACAGCCTCTTCAGCTCCGCGAGGACCGGCGGCGGAACGGCCTCGGGAGACGTCGCATCCAGATGCTTGAA
>DASYRO010000206.1:0-4745 GCA_036004385.1 Candidatus Acidiferrales bacterium | reverse complement strand
ACACGCCTCTGGCGGGAGCCCGCAATCGCTAAAGTGCAAGTGATGGACGTGACGGTGCCGCGGGATTTGCGCGTGGGCTACGTGACCGCGGAGAATGATCCCATCCCCGAAGCGCTGCGCGAAATCGGCGTGCACGTCGAGCTGCTCGACGAGCAGGCGCTGGCATTCGGCGATCTCTCGCAGTACGACGCCATTGCTATCGGCATTCGCGCGTACGAATTGCGCAGCGATTTGGCGCGCGCCAACCAGCGGCTGCTGGATTACGCGGCGGCGGGCGGCACGCTCGTCGTGCAATACCAGCGCGAAGGCGTATGGAACCAGCTCAAGCCCGCGCCGTATGCGGCGACGGTGGGCAACGGGTTGCGCACGACAGATGAAAATTCTCCGGTGCGCGTGCTGGACGCGAAACATCCGCTGCTGAATTTTCCGAACGCCATTCGCGCGGAGGATTTTTCCGGCTGGGTGCAGGAGCGCGGGCTCTACTACTGGGATAAATTCGACGCGAAGTATCAGCCGGTGCTCGCGCTGCGCGATCCCGGCGAGCAGGAACAGCTCGGCGCGCTGGTGTATGCGCGGCACGGCAAGGGCGTGTACATTTACACGGGACTCTCGTTTTTCCGGCAGTTGCCGGAAGGCGTGGCGGGAGCGTATCGGTTGTTTGTCAATTTGCTGAGTCAGGGGAAAAGGAAAAATTGAGTGATTGGTGATTTGTGATTGAGTGATTGAGGAACACGAGAAGTCAGGAGGTCAGGAAGTCGAGAGGTCGCGAGGGCGAGAACTTCAATGCCGGAAATTCGCTACAACATTGTGACGCGGGAGTGGGTGATCATCGCCACGGAGCGGGCCAAGCGCCCGGAAGAATTCGCCAAGGCCAACGCGCGGCGGCCGGCGCCGGCGGAGTTTGACTCGCACTGCCCGTTTTGTCCGGGGAACGAAGCGATGACACCGGCGGAGACGCTACGGATCCCGCGACTCGGCGCGTGGCAGGTGCGCGCCGCGCCCAATAAATTCGCGGCGCTGGACGCGGAGGCGGAGCTCATCCGCCGCAGCAACGGCCTGCAAAAGACAATTTCCGGCGCAGGGCGCCACGAAGTGATTATCGAAACGCCGGCGCACAATAAGACGTTGGCGTTGCTCGACGAGCGCGAAATGGACCGCGTGATCGAGGCCTACCAGAAATGCTACGCGCGCATAACGGACGATCCGCGCGTGGCCCACGCGACTCTGTTCAAAAATCACGGCGAGCGCGCGGGCACCTCGCTGGAACATCCTCACTCGCAGATCGTGGGCACGCCGATTATTCCGCCGCAGGTGCGCGAGCGCATGGAAACGGCCCTGCGTTATTACGACGAAAACGGAAATTGCATCATCTGCAGCCTGATGGCCGACGAGCTGGTGGACCAGACGCGCGTGATTGAAATGAACGACGATTTCGTGGCTTTCATTCCGTTCGCGGCGCTCTCGCCGTTTCACATGTGGGTGTTTCCGCTGCGGCACTCGGCGACCTTTCCGGAAGCGACGGACCCGGAACTGGCCAGCCTGGCGCGGATTGTGCGCAGCGTGCTGCGGCGCGTCTATTTCGGGTTGGAAAATCCGGACTTCAACTTGAGCGTGCGCACGCCGCCGCGCGAAGCCAACGGCATGAAGTATTACCACTGGTACCTGAGCATCACACCGCGCGTAACGCGCATCGCAGGATTCGAGATCGGCTCGGGCATGTTCATCAATACGTCGCTTCCGGAAAAGAGCGCGGAATTTATGCGCGGAGTAAAGATAGACTGAAATCCGCAGATTACGCAGATTACACAGATTTAGGAAGTCAGAAAGCAGAAAGTGCGCGTTGGAGGGAGTGATGCAGATGAGAGGCGCAGCAGTAGCGTTGGCGATTATTCTTGGCGGAGGGATGCTGGCGAGCGTTGCGGTCGCAGGCGAGCACCCGCAGAAGCCGTCGAAGGAAAAGAAAGAATCGCAGAAGAAGGCGGAGCCGGCGGGAGCGGGGGCGGAAAAGTTGCCGCCCGGCGCGGATAACGACGTGATTGACTACCGCATCGCGGAAATGCTGGCGGGATGGCAAATGGGCGACACCAGCATCATGCACGGCGTGTACGCGGATGATGTCTCCGTGGTGAGCGGCGCGTACGAGCCGCCCATCATCGGTTGGACGAATTTTCTGGCCACCTATCAGAAGCTGCGCGCGCGCATTACGTCCGCGCAAAAAGAGCGGAAGAATACGTACACCGTCGTTCGCGGCAATCTGGCGTGGTCGAGTTATCAGTGGGAATTTCACGGCGAAGTGGATGGCGCGCCGGCGGCCTGGCGCGGACAAACCACGCTGGTGCTCGAGAAACGCGCGGGGAAATGGATGATCGTGCACGACCATACGTCCGTGGTGGCGGACGCGTCGGCTCCTCGGAAAAGCGGCGACTGATCTGCGGCGGGCGGCTCCGCGGGGCCCGCGCTAGAACGTCTTCAGGCCTTCGTACACCCACACGCCGGCAATGGCCAGCAGGAGCACGCCGGACGCCACGCCCAGCACAGTGATTGGCTTGCTGAGGCGTATCAGCCGGGCCACCAACTCCCTCTGCTCCTGAGCCATGTGCTCCCCCGCTTTGTCCAGGAAGATTTGATCTTCTTCCTTCAGCGAAAGGACGCTGCGGTAAATCAACATGATGATGAGCACCGTAGTCACAGCAGACCACAGAACGAACAGGATCATCAACGGACTGAGAGCCATCTTTCCCTCCCGGGCCAGACACCAGTCCAGGCGAGCAGCCCCGGGCAGAGCCGGGCGGCTCCACCATTTCGGGCATTATACACCTCTGGCGTGGATGAAGGGTCTAGCGAAAAATTTGTGATTGAGTGATTTGCGATTCGTGGGCAAATCACCCGCGGGAAACATGGAGTGATTGAGATGCACCACACAAAAGAGGCTGTGGCTTCTTCGAAATCACAAATCACCAATCACTCAATCACAAATTGTAATGGCTTTAACGTGTGCAAGCGCGACGGGAGTCAGGTTTTCAGCGTGGGCGTCACTACACTCTAAACCCAAAACCCTACACCCTACGTCTTGAGCGCTGTCCGCGTGGGAAAAGTGATGCCCCAGAAGTCGTCGCGGGGCCTGAGCATCTCCACGGCGAGGTCGAACATGCCTTCCTTCTGTTCCTCGCTTACGGAAATCACGCGGAATTCTTCGGCGTCCTTGGAAAAATTGTTGGTCAATTCCAGCGTACCGCCGGCCTTGAAGGCCAGACGCGAGCGCAGCAGCGCGCCGTGGCGGCTGACGATGGCCGTCTCCGCCTCCTGGCTGACGTGCTGGTTTTCCCGTGTGAGGCCGTACAGGATCACTGGGATGCGCAGAAGCACGCGCTCGCTGCGGCGGCGCCCCCTGCCGTGAGCATCCGCGGGCGTGCTGCGCGCTTTTGCGTCCGTCGTCAAGCGGCTCCGAAGCCACGCCGGGCTGCGTGCGTCCCAGGCCGGCGGGCAGAGGGAAGTTTCGAGCGGCCGGCGAATCGCCGGCCACACAGAAGGATACAATACACCGAAATTTCCGTTTGCACATCAGGGACGCGCGTTGACAAAAAATCACCCGCCGGGCAGAATGAATTTGCCTCGCTTCACCGCACCTTGTGCCCAAGTGGCGGAATTGGCAGACGCGCTAGCTTCAGGAGCTAGTTCCCTCACGGGAGTGGAGGTTCGAGTCCTCTCTTGGGCACCAGTTTCTAAGAAACGAAAATCGAAAAGTGAAAAACGAAAATCCGGCGGAGGACCGTCGGGAGAACTAGCCTACAAACGCGCGATTAGCGTTTGTGAACAGAAAATGCTCGTCGCGCGGCGCGGCGGTTGTGCTAACGTGATATTCCCAGCCGGGAAGAGAAGTCAGTCAAGTGAGCTCCTCGGAGAAAGACTCCTCAGAGAAAATCTCCTCGGAGTAAACCGGAGTGAATCCATGAACAGAAAAATTGCAGTCTGTTTTTCGGCAGCGCTGGTGCTGCTGTTCATCGGCATGAACGGAACGGCGCGGGCGCAGACGCCGGGCTCGGCCACGGTGCGCTTGCTCGATTCGCTGAGCACGGAAAAAAATCAGACGGGCGACACGTTCACGGCCACGCTGGAGGAGCCGCTCGTCGTCAACGGGCGCGTGGTCGCACCCCAAAATGCGCGCGTCACCGGGCGCGTCGTCGAAGCGGTCAGCAGCGGCCGGCTGAAAAAACCGGCGCTGATCACATTGCAACTCGATAGCGTGCAATCGCCGAGCGGAAGAGTTCCGCTGGCGACGGAAGCGTTGACCATCAAGCACGGCTCGCACACCACGCGCAACGTGGTCATCATCGGCGGCTCCGCGGCGGTGGGCGCGGTCATTGGCGGCGCGGCGGGCGGAGGAAAAGGCGCGGCGATCGGCGCGGCGGCCGGAGCGGGCGCAGGCACGCTGGCGGCGTTGCTCACCGGCAAACAGGAAATCGCGCTGCCGCCGGAAACCGCGCTGACGTTTCATCTCACCGGGGTCAATGTCAGCGCGCGGGAACGTTCGCGTCTGCCGCGCGCTCGCGATGAAGGCGAAGAGCGCGATAGAGAGCGGTTGCGCCAGTCCGGCGGCGAACAAATTATTTTTACGCCGCAGGAGCGTACGCTGATCACCGATTGGTTCCGCAATTCGCGCGGCAATCTGCCGCCGGGTCTGGCCAAGCGCGACCGTCTGCCGCCCGGGCTCGAACGGCAGCTTCGCGAGCGCGGCACGCTTCCGC
>DASYRO010000205.1:0-12826 GCA_036004385.1 Candidatus Acidiferrales bacterium | reverse complement strand
TGCTGGCGCTGGCCGTGGCCACGATTTCACTGGCGGGTTGTCCGAAGGGCACCACGATCAGCGAGATTAACGCCGACCCGGGACGTTTTCGCGACAAGGAAGTGTCCATCGAAGGCCGCGTGGTGACTTCGTTCGGCGTCGCCGGCGAAGGCGCCTACGAATTGGACGACGGCACGGGGCGCATTTGGGTGATTTCGAGCGGCGGTGGAGTCCCCAGCCAGGGCGCCAGAGTGCGGGCCGTGGGCCGCGTCCAATCCGGGATCACCTTTGCGGGGCGGAGCTTTGCCAACGTCATTCGCGAATCCCAGCGCCGCAGCCAATCGCCGCGGTGATGTTTAATAGCTCTGTAACCGCAGATGGACGCAGATACACGCAGATGGGAAAAATGCCCGGAGCTAAGGTTCCTATTTGTTACATCCGAATTTCGGAAAAAGATTTATCGAGCAATCGTATCGCTTCATCCACGTCGGGTTTGGAAATATTCAGCATCGGGGAGAGGCGGAGCACGTTGCCGTAAAGTCCGCCTTTGCCGATGAGCAGTCCGTTGTCGCGCGCGCGCTCCATCACTTGCGCGGTGGCTTCCGGCGCGGGCTCTTTCGTCTGACGGTCCTTCACTAGTTCCGCGCCCTGCATCAGGCCCATGCCGCGGACGTCGCCGATGACCGGATATTTCTGCTGCAATTCTTCCAGCTTGCCACGGAAGTAGCGGCCCACGGTGTCCACGTTTTCGAGGAGATTTTCTTCTTCGATCACTTCAATCGTCGCGCGTGCGGCCACGGAGGTCACCGGGTTTCCGCCGAAGGTGGAAATCGTCAAGCCCTTGAACGTGTCGGCCAGCGCCGCGGTAGTAATCGTTGCGCCGATGGGCACGCCGTTGCCCATGCCTTTCGCGCAAGTAATCATGTCCGGCTCGACTTCCCACTGCTCGATGCCGAACCATTTCTTTCCCGTGCGCCCGAAGCCGGTCTGCACTTCGTCGGCGATGAACAGCCCGCCGTAATTTTTCACAATCTTGAAGACCATCTTGAAATATTCCGGCGGCGGGGTGATGAACCCGCCCACGCCCTGGATAGGCTCAGCGATAAACGCGGCAATCGAGCCGCTGGTGCCCGTTTGAATCAGGTTTTCGACGTCTTTCGCGCAGGCCACGCCGCAGTCGGGATATTTCAATCCCAGCGGGCAGCGATAGCAGTAAGGATTAATTGCGTGAGAAATTCCAACGCTGATGACGCCCGCCTTGCGCCACTGCGCGTGCGCGGTTACCGACTTCGCCAGCATGGAGCCGCCGGAGTAAGCATGACGCAGCGCAACGATGTCGTAGCTGCTGGAGGACATGCGCGCCAGCAGGATGGCTGCTTCGTTTGCCTCCGTGCCGGAATTGGTGAAAAAACTTTTCTGCAATTTGCCCGGCGTGATTTGCGCCAGCTTTTCCGCCAGCGCGACGATTTGCTCGTTGGGATAAAGCGTGGACGTGTGCTGGAGCTTATCCACCTGCGCCTTGATTTTGCTGGTCACCTTGGGATTGGCGTGGCCGACGGAAACCGTCAGAATGCCGCCAAAGAAATCGAGATACTTGCGCCCGTCGAGGTCCCATAGGTACTGCATCGAACCGTGATCCGCCACCAGCGGCTTCGAGTAGTAATTGGTCACCGCCGGCCAAAGAAATTCCTTATGCTTGCGGACTACCTCTTCGCTGTTCGTCGTGAGCACCTGCGCCTTCGTTGTCATCGGAAACCCCTTTTCGCAACACAAATAAACACAGATGAACAGAGATAAGCACAAGAGCAAATGCAACGATATGGGTCACAGCCAAATAGCGGAACTATCTTGCAATTTCTATTTTCTTTTTTTCGCGTTTCCTCATCTGTGTTTATCTGTGTTCATATGTGTTCCAGAATTGTTCAGTCGTTCGCGGCGGTGGCTGCTTTCGCGGCGGATTGCGTGCGCGTGATTTCGCCGTAAGAATCCGGCCGGCGGTCGCGGTAGAACTGCCACGTGGCGCGCACCTGGTCAATTTCTTCCAGGTTTACGTCTGCGACGACGAGTTCGTCTTTATCGCGGCTGGCCTGGGCGAGAATTTTTCCGCGCGGATTGCAGACGTAGCTCTTCCCATAGAACTCGCCGATTTTCCACGGCGCTTCGTAGCCCACGCGGTTAATGGCGGCGATGAAATAACCGTTGGCCACGGCGTGCGCGGGCTGTTCGAGTTCCCACAAGTACTCGGATAGCCCCGCCACGGTCGCGGACGGATTGAAGACGATCTCCGCGCCGTTCAGTCCGAGGCAGCGCGCGCCTTCGGGGAAGTGGCGGTCGTAGCAGATGTACACGCCAACGCGGGCGAACTTCGTATCGAACACCGGATAGCCGGAATTCCCCGGCGTGAAATAAAATTTTTCCCAAAAGCCCGGATGGACATGCGGGATGTGATGCTTGCGATATTTGCCGAGGTATTTCCCATCGGCGTCAATAACCGCCGCGGTGTTGTAAAACACCCCGGCCATTTCCAATTCATAGACGGGCACGACCATGGCCATGCGATATTTCTTGGCCAGCTTCTGCATGCGCGTGACCGTCGGCCCACCGGGCACGCGCTCGGTCAGCTCGTACCATTTCGTTTGCTGCTCGGCGCAGAAGTACGGCCCGTAAAACAATTCCTGCAAGCCGAGGATCTGCACTTTCTTTTTCGCCGCCGTGGCGATGAGCTTTTCGTGCTTGGCGATCATTTTTTGCTTGATCTGCGCCAGTGAAAATTTTTCCGGCGACCATTCGCAGTGCGTCTGAATGAGTCCGCATCGAACGACACGAGGCATAAGTCACCTCTCCCGCTGAGATTCATGCAGTCTAGTCCGATGAGGCCATGTGTTCAAGGCGTAACCGCATATTTCTGTCCTCGCGCTTGACTGAAAGCGTTCATTCAGATAAATAGACGTGCCAGTTCTTGGTCCGCGACCTAGTACCACTGATACCGACGTACTGTTGACCACTGGGGTGGGGTCAACGATTCTCGTAAACTGAAGAGGTAAGCCCAGCCGTGGAGTCGAAGAACTCGTCTGTTCATAGTGTACTTAGCGAAAAGGACTTACCTTCTTCGCCCAAGTCTCCGCTCTTAAATGCCACGGGGCTCGACCGCCGCGAAATCCCGCAGTTCGAATTGACAAATGAATTGCAGCGGCTTCAGGACGGCGCCATCGCCTTTGCGCGCAAGGCGCTCGCCGAGGGCACTCGCGAACGCGACCGCGCCGCCCAATTCAATGCCGAAGGCTGGCAGCAATGCGCCGAATTCGGCGCCCTCGGCCTGCCCATTTCCGCCGAATACGGCGGCCTGGGCCTGGGGATTTCTGAAGTTATCGCTGTGATGGAAGGCCTCGGTTACGGCAGCACCGACCAGGGCCTGCTTTTTTCCATCAACGCCCACTTGTGGACCAATTCGCTGCCCATTTTTTACTTCGGCACCGACGAACAGAAGCGCAAGTATCTGCCCGGCCTTTGTAACGGCCAGCTCATCGGCGCAAACGCTGCCAGCGAGCCCGACGCAGGCTCCGACATTTTTTCCATGCGCACGCGCGCCGAGCGGAGTGGCGACTGCTATGTGTTGAACGGTACCAAGACGTTTGTGACCAACGCGCCGGTGGCGCATCTCTTTGTCGCCTACGCCACCGTGGATGCTGCGCTCGGCCCCATGGGTATCACGGCGTTCATCGTCGAACGCGACACGCCCGGCCTGACCATCAGCCGCAAGCTCGAAAAGATGGGTTTGCGGACCTCCCCGATGGCGGAAGTAATTTTCGAAAACTGCGCAATCCCCGTGGCCAACCGCCTCGGCCGCGAAGGACGCGGCGTGCAGGTGTTCGAAAGCTCGATGGAATGGGAGCGCGGCTGCATCCTGGCGAGTTGCCTCGGCGTGATGCGACGGCAGCTTGAGCGCTGCATCGCCTACGCGCAATCGCGCAAGCAGTTTGGCAAGTCCATCGGAAAGTTTCAGTCCGTGGCCAACCGCATCGTGGACATGAAGTTGCGTCTGGATACTAGCCGCCCGCTGGTTTATCGCATTGGGGCGCTCAAGGAGCGCAACCTTCCGGCGATGCTCGAAGCGGCCGTCGCCAAGCTCTACGTCTCCGAAGCGCTGGTGAAATCCTGCCAGGACGCGATGCAAATTTACGGCGGCTACGGCTACATGTGCGAGCAGGAAGTGGAGCGCGACCTGCGCGATGCCCTCGGCAGCACGCTCTATTCCGGGACCTCGGAAATCCAAAGGAACATCATCGCGCGATGTCTGGGATTGTGAACTCTTCGGCGTCTCGTTTGCTTTCATTCAGCGCAGCGACGGCTGCTGTGGGCTCGTTGCGCCCGGCCACCGCCGGGACAGCGGCGGACGCACGTGCCGAACGCGCCGCGCCGCAGGCCACTAAATTCCTGTTGCTGCTCTTCCAGCTGGGACTGTTGTTGCTTGTTTTCCACTTTTTCCGGCTCGAGCAGCGCCCCTTTTTCTGGCTGGCGTGCCTCGCGTTTGGCGGATTCGCGGCGCACTACTGGTTGCCCTTCCGGCTCAAAGAGCCATTTTGGATTCTGCTTTCGCTTGCCGGCGCGTTCGTGTTTCTCGAACCTCTGGGCGCCTTCTTGCTTCTGGCCACCGGCCTGGCGCTCTTCGCACTGCTGTGCGCGCCGGTCGGTTTCGGCTGGCGGCTCGGCCTGGTAGTCGCCGCGGCGCTCGCTTTGATGCTTCTGCGCGCCATCGGCGGTTTGCCGGTGCCCGCGACGTTCTGGGCCGTCTTTGGCGCAATCTTCATGTTCCGCATGATTGTTTATCTCTACGACCTGAGCCACGCGGCCGGCAAGCCCTCGCTGCGCGAATATCTCAGCTACTTTTTCCTGTTGCCCAACTATTGCTTCCTGCTTTTTCCGGTCATTGATTTCCGCACGATGCGCCGCAGCTACTACGAAAAAGATATTCACGAAACCGCGCAGACCGGAATCGCCTGGATGGTCCGCGGCGCCGTGCAACTGATTCTCTACCGGCTGGTCTATCACTTTAACGGCAAGCTGCTGGCGGATCAGATTGAGTCCTTCGCTTCGCTCGCCACGCTCATGGTGGCCACCTATCTGCTCTACCTGCGCGTCTCCGGACAATTTCACATCATCGTGGGGATGCTCCATCTGTTCGGTTACAACCTGCCGGAAACCAATCGCCGCTACCTGCTCGCGGCCAGCCTGACCGACTTCTGGCGGCGCATTAACATCTACTGGAAAGATTTCATGGTGAAGGTCGTGTACTTCCCAGCGTATTTCCGTTTGCGCAAGCGAGGCGAGGCGCTGGCGCAGGTGGCGGCCACGGCGATGGTGTTCCTGGTCACGTGGTTTTTGCACGGCTATCAGCAATTCTGGCTGAGCGGAAAATTTCAGTTCCGCTCGACGGATGCTGTGTTCTGGGGCGTCCTTGGATTGCTGGTGATTGGCAACGTGCTCTACGAACTGAAACACCGCCGGCCCGCCGCCCGCGCGGAAGGACGCCTGGACATATCCCATGCACTGGACGTGGCCGGCACGTTCGTGCTGATTACGTTCCTCTGGTCTATCTGGAACGCGCCTTCGCTTGGGGAGTGGCTCGACCTGGTCACGTGGTGGAAGATTGGTTAACGAAAGGACAGCGATGTCTGACGTCAAACAGAAGCTTCACAATTTCATTCTCACGGAATTCCTGCCCGGTGAGTCTCCGGGCAACCTGCGCGACGACACGCCCTTGCGCACCAGCGGCATCCTCGATTCGCTTGCTACGCTGCGCCTGGTGAGCTTTGTCGAAGAGCAGTTCGGCATCGCCGTGGAAGCGCACGAAGCCGGCGTCGAAAATTTCGACCGTATTGCGGACATCGCCGCGTTCGTCGCTGCCAAACAAGCTGCGAGGTAATCGTGCACGAATCTGCCCAGCCGCTCGCTTCGACCCCGCATCTCGCCGGCTATCTGGAAGCCAGCGCGAAGCGGTTCCCCGATCGCGTAGCCGTCATCGGCCCGGATGGAACGGCGCTCACCTATCGCGAACTGAACGACCGCGCCGGCCGCCTCGCGGCGTTTCTGGTGCGGCATGGAGTGAAGCCCGGCGAGCGCGTGGGCCTGTTGACCCCGAAGAGCGTGGATACGATCACCGCGATTTTCGGCATTTTGAAAGCGCGCGCCGCATACGTCCCCGCCGATTGGACGGCCCCTCCCGCGCGCATCCGCTCGATCTTTCAGGATTGCCAGGTGCGCGCCGTCTTCATGGACGGCCGCTGCTCGAAAATTCTTGCCGAAGCGCCTGCGGACACGCAGCCGGAAACCATTGTTGTGTTCGGCAGCGGTATCGAAGAGGCGCGCGCTCACGGCCTCGTTGGCGCCGTGGATTGGAGCGCGGCACTTGCGGAAACTCCTGATGTGGATACCGCACACTCCCGTTCGCTCGACGACCTCGCTTACATTTTGTACACCTCCGGTTCCACCGGCATTCCCAAGGGCGTCATGCTCAGCCAGCGCAATGCCACGAGCTTCGTGGACTGGTGCTCCTCGGTCTTCATGCCGAACGAAGACGACCGCTTCAGCAGCCATGCGCCGTTTCATTTCGATTTATCTGTGCTCGATGTTTACCTCTCACTGAAGCACGGCGCGGCGCTCTATCTGATCTCGGATGAGTTGGGCAAGAGCCCGAAAGAACTCTCCCAGTTCATTGCGCAAAACCGCCTGACGGTCTGGTACTCCACACCTTCAATCCTAAGCCTGCTCGGGGAGTTCGGGAATCTTTCCAGGCTGGACTTCAGCTCGCTCCGCCTTGTGTTGTTCGCCGGCGAAGTCTTCCCGGTCAAGCACCTGCGCCATCTCACTACGCTGTGGCCGCATCCGGAATACTTCAACCTCTACGGCCCGACTGAAACGAACGTGTGTACGTTCGCGTGCATCCCGCTCCCCGTGCCCGCGGATCGAACTGAGCCCTATCCTATCGGCCCGGCGTGCGCACACTGCGTTCCGTTAGTGCTCGACGAGGACGGACGAGAGGTTGCTCTAGGCGAAGAGGGATTGCTGTACATCGCCGGCCCGTCGGTTTTTCTCGGGTATTGGAACCGCCCGAAGGAAAACTCAGCGGCGTTTATCGGGCGCGGCGGGCGCCGCTGGTATTGTACGGGCGACGTCGTGCGAGAAGATCCTGATCAGGGCTTCATCTACGCCGGGCGGCGCGACCGCATGGTGAAACGCCGCGGCTACCGCATCGAGCTGGACGATGTGCAAAGCGGGATCTACCGCCACAAAGGTCTTCGCGAAGTTGCGGTGATAGCCGTCCCGGATGCGGCTTCCGGGGTGAAAATCGTGGCCTACCTCACGCCGCGCGATCCCGGCCAAAAGCCTTCCATTATTGAAATGAAGTCTTTTTGCGCGCGGGAACTGCCCGGCTACATGATTCCCGACGTCTTCGTGTTTGTGGAGGCCCTGCCGCGCACCTCCACGGACAAGCTGAATTTTCCGGCGATGCGCGCTGCGTTTCTGGAAGGGAGGGCCCCGTGACGCCGCGCCGCGTGTGGCTCCCCATCCTTTCACTTGCCGCATTGCTGGCGGTGCATCTGTTGGAGCCCGTATTCGCCAAGTTGCCCGGAGGCAACGGCATCCGCCGCACGCTGGCCAAGGCGCGCAGCCGCGAACTCCACGCCGCGGATATGCAGGCGCAGGCCGCCGGTTATTACGAAGATTTGCTCAACCAGGCCGCGCAGGGCCCGGGCTCGCGCAGCCTGTTTTCCCGGCTGCTGAATGAGCCTGCGGCGGACGCCGACGACGGCGCGGACAGCGCTGGCGCTTCCGCCGGCTCCGGTTTCCTCGCCTGGGCCTACAAGCCGAACAACAAAATCGTTTCCCGCGACGGCTCCGTCTGGATGGCCAACAGCTTTGGCATGGCCGACAAGCAGTACACATTGGAAAAGCCGCCCAACACGCGCCGCATCGCCCTGCTTGGCGATTCCGTCATTCGCGGAAGCGGTGTGGAATTTGGAAAAAACTTCGAGGCCTTGACCGAAAACTGGCTGAACGAAACCCAACGCAGTAACTCGGCGCGGAATTATGAAATCCTCAACTTCGCCGTCCAGGGCTACCGCATTACACAAACCGTGGATGTGTTGCTGGAGCGCACTCCGCCCTTCAAACCGGACGTCTACGTTGTCGGAATGACCGAACTGACCGCTTACCAGCATTGGGCTGTCCACCTCGCTGTGCTGATTACTCGCAAGAAAGACCTGAAATACGACTACTTGCGGCAGTTGGCCCGCCGAACCAACCTGAAAGCCAGCGAAGAGATCTACGGCATCCAGCACAAGCTCGAGCCGCACCGCATGGATGTCATGCGCTGGGCCTTCACCGAAATGAAAGCGGGCGCGGACCGTCAAGGTTCCAAGTTGATTTTATTGCTGGTGCCCTCGGTGTTCGAATCACGCCTGGCGCAGGCTCAATTCGCCGGCATTCCCGTACTCGCCCGCGAACTGGGCATTCCCGTGATTGACCTGCTCGATGTCTACAAAGATGTGGATGTCGAGGATCTGGATTCCTACCGTGTCAGCTCCACAGACCGGCATCCCAACGAGCGGGGCCACAAACTTATCTTTGACGCGCTGTGCCGGAAAATCCAGACGGATGCGGAAATCGCTTCGATTCTTCTGGATCAGGAGCCGAATCCTGCGGTTCGCGCTGCCCGTTAGTCCGTCATGATCTGTCCGAACTCCCCTTCAGGGAGCAGCGGGCGCAAGCCATGGTCGGGGATTTCCACGTGTTCCGGCACCCGGTAGCGGGGAGTTTTTCTGCCGCTGAAATCCAGGTAGAGCTTGCGCCGCAGCAACCATTCGGGGAAGTGTCCCAGCCGGAAAAGGGGATACTTCATTCCTTCGCCGAAGAGGCGGCGCCCCATCAAATAATAATAGACGGGAATTCCGAGATTGAACTTCCACTGCACGGACGGCGTGTTGCGGTAGAAGTCGATGTTGTACCGCCAGCAGGTGAAGAAGAACTCCCACTGTAAGTCGGTCAGCTCGACCAGCTTCGCGCCCTTCGCTCCCTTTTTTTCCAGCCGCGTATCTTCCAGCGGCACAAACAGTGTGGGCAGCACGCACCACTTCGAATTCTTCAGCGCGAACAGCAGGTCCAGCGACTGCTTTGTGTCTTCGTCGGTTTCTCCCGGAAGTCCGAGTATGAAAGTGCAAAACGGGAACCAGTTGTTCTTGTTCAGGATTTCCATGCCCTTCAGGACGACGTCCGGCCACTGTTCCGGCCGGTAAGGGTACGACTTGCCTTTCATGAACTGCGTGAAGAGCCGCGCGGATCCGGTTTCCAGTCCGATGAACAGATTGGCATAGCGATGGTCATGTTGTGTCGAGGATTTGTGCTGGTTGACGCTGAGCCCCACCGCTTCCGGCGACAACTGTTCAATCATGTTGGGCTCGACGAGCACTGGGGCCATGGTGCCGTGCGTCAGCATGATGTGCTTCACGCCAGGTACCGCCGCCACGGAGGTAAACAGACGCTTCAGCGCCGGCACGTTGGTCTCGAACTTCGGTCCTTGTTCGTAAAGAAAGAGATCTTCGGTGGTCAACAGAATCGTGTCTGCGCCTTCGGCCACCTGCACGCGTACATTGTCCAGGATTTGTGCGAGCGGGATGCTCTTGCCCGCACGCAGCGCCACCGAGCAGAACTGGCAGCCGCGGCCGCAGCCGCGCGTGATTTCCACGACGCCAAAGGTCGAGCGGTGCTGAATGCGCGGAATGTGGTCCAGCCGCGGGCTGTTGCCCATGGCTTTTCGCGGCAGCGTTTCACCGCGCACCGCAGCCTCGAACAGCGGCAGCACGATGTCCTCGGCCTCGCCGTCCACGATGGTGTCAATCCGCCATTCGTCCTGCAAATTCTGTTTTTCAATCTGCCACGAGCCAGGCCCGCCGACGATGATTTTCAAGTGGTGATTATGCTCGCGCAAGGCGGGATGCTCAATCAGCCGGCGAAACTCCGCGGCATTGATGGGCTCGATGGCGTCACCGCCGTAAAAGTGCGCGTACACGTCGGTGGCAAACGTGATGCCCAGCGGATTGTGCGCGTGGATACCGACCACTCGGGTTTCGCTGCCCACGAATTGCCCGAGCTGCGCCGGATAGCAGACGGCGATATCTTCCGGTGAAAATTTTTGGAGCAGCAGCGCTTCCACGATGCGCAAGCCGTGCGGGACAAACTTGGCCTGCCCGTCCGGCGCTACATCGTTCTGAAAGGAGACGTCTGTGCCCATGGCCCGCGCGTATTTCGCGGGCAACGTGGCCAGCAACATTTGTCTCCATGTGCTCTTCAGGTACTCGGAGGATTCGGAATCACTGGCGGCAAGTACGATCTTCTTCCCACAGTGGTTCATGCGCAGTCCTTAATAAATGAATAAGAAATGAAACGAGCGCTCCCGAAAGTCGCGAACAGATTATGACAATTCGCGCTCGGAAGTCGAGAGCTTGGTGCTTAACGCGTCGATTGCGCGGCCCAATGGAGAATCCGCTCCGCCGACTTGCCGCTGCGGAGGCCGGCGATTCCAGTACGCACGGTACGTTGCGCCCAAACGAGGGGAGACGAAGCGCGCGAATTCCAGTCCGGTTCCGGTCCGGCTCGTCCCGTCGTTTCATCAACTTGGCGCAATTCGTGCTTGACTTCCATGCATTCTTGAGTAGAAGCTTTATCCAGGGCTAGAACTCTAATTGGGGTGACTGGGGGTGTTTATGAAAGGGTGTTGCCGTCTTTTCCTCCTTGCGGTTTGCTGCCTGAGCTTTCTCGTTCTCCCTGTTTCCGCGCAAAGGATCACTGGGGACATCACGGGTCAAGTCACGGATCCATCTGGCGCTGCCGTGCCCAAGGCCACCGTGACGGCGGAGAACTTGGCTACTAAATTCACGCGCACAGCGATGACGTCGGACACCGGCGTCTATCGTCTCGCGGAATTGCCATCGGGCATGTACAAACTGTCCGCGTCGGCGCCGGGTTTCAAGACGACGGTTCGCGAGGCGCAGGTGGCAGTCGCGCAGGTCACCACTTCTGACTTTGCCTTGCAAGTCGGCGCGCTCACCGAAACTATCACTGTGGAAGCATCCACACCATTAGTCGAACTCACAGGCAGCCTGAACAGCAACGTGGATCAGCAGCGCATCGTGGAAATCCCGTTGAATGGGCGCGATTTCAACTCATTGCTGGGCATTACGCCGGGCGTGCAACGTGCACCCGGCGGTGGCTTTCTCGCCGTCAACATTAACGGGGGCCGCCGCACCGCCAACAACTACCTGCTCGACGGCATGTATAACAACGACCGCTATTACGGCGATTCCTCGTTGAACCAGACCGGTGTGGTGGGCATCCCGGCAACGCTGGTTCCCATGGATGCTATTGCCGAATTCACCGTCCAGCAAACGCCATCGGCCGAATTCGGAGTGAAAGGCGGCGCCCCCATCAACGTTGTTCTCCGCAGCGGGGGCAACGACTGGCACGGCTCGACTCACTATTTCCGCCATACCGACTTCGCCGACGCGCGGAATTTCTTCTCCGATTCTAAAACCCAATTGCGCAATCAGCAGTATGGAGCCACGCTTGGCGGGCCCATTGTTAAGAACAGAACCTTTTTCTTCTTCTACTGGGAGGCGCAGCGCTATTCCTCCTTGGCTAATTTTGAAGAAGATTCGATAACTACGGGTATGGTGGCGGCTGCGCGTGCGCGCATCAGTTGCACGCCCATGGCCGGCGTCATCCTGATGCCCGGTTGTGTGCCGCAGACGACTAAAACGGTTGGCGAGAACCTTCTGTCGTTCTATCCGCAATTGAACGACCCGAGCCTCACGCCGATTCCAGTTAATGTGGGTGTTCCCGGTCTTGCGAAGGGCGATAGCTTCGGATTCAAAATTGACCACCGCTTCGGCGACAAGCATATTTTGAACGCTCGCTACGTGATTGGCGACAGCACCCAATCTGCCCTGGCGTTCGCCGGAACGTGGGCTCCGCCAAGCTCGAATGTCTCGGGCTTGGGCCCTGACGCTTTCAACTCCTTTGCTCCCTCCCGCGCGCAGCAACTCGGGTTCAGCTATACATGGAGCATGACTACGAAAACGACGGCGGAAACACGGTTTAGCTATCAGCGTTTCTCCCAGATCTTGGGTCCTAACAATAAGGTGGATCCCAAGGCTCTCGGCATCGACACGGGCCCGCTCGATCCCCTCGATTTTGGCGTTCCTGCGGTCTACTACATGGGGCCCAGCTACATGGGCTATATCGGGGGCGTAGGTGGCTACCCGATCGTGACACGGCCCAACGACAGCTGGGATCTCTCCGAGCATGTGAGCCAGATTAGGGGCAACCACACCTTCAAGTTTGGCGGCAACTGGCAGCGCGCGCGTACCAAAAGCATCCGCAACCGCGCCCGCACCGTTCTCGGGTTCTACGGTTACTACGGCTACTATTACAGCGGCAACGGGGACGTGGATGCCATAGTCCAAATGCTCCTCGGCCGCGCCGACCTGGCTAAGAGGTCCTTCGGGAGTACCGAGCGGCACTTGTTCCAGGATTCCGTGGGAATTTACCTTGAGGACCACTGGAAAGTTCACCCCCGGGTTACTGTCACCCTGGGGCTCCGCTACGACATCAGCGGCGCGCTTGGCGAACGGAAGAATCTCGGTTCCGTGTTTGATCCCACCCGCGGCTTGGTTGATTTGGGAAACGGCGTCAGCGCCCTCTACGGGATGGACAAGAATAATTTCGGGCCCCGCGCCGGAATTGCCTGGGACGTCTTCGGCAACGGCAAGACGGCTCTCCGGGCTGGCTATGC
>DASYRO010000204.1:0-3083 GCA_036004385.1 Candidatus Acidiferrales bacterium | reverse complement strand
GTGCAGCGGGTCGCTGCTGACCACTCGCCGGCCTGGCGACTGGTCGTCCGCGAAAAGCGCGCCGAGGGCGTAAGGCCCAATCTTGCCGGTCAAGCGCACGCCGAATTGCGGGTCAGCAATGCGGCGGGTGAAGAGCAAATTGATAGGCGTCTGAAAGTAACTGGCGTTTTCCAGGAAAAACGGCCGCTTCTCCGGGAAAAACACCTCGAAGCGCTCGCTCGCGGTTACTTGCGGCTCGTCGGATTCCACCTGGCTGAAGTCCGGGTTGACGGTGAGATCGAGGACGAGGCTGTCTTTGAACACAAGCTTGGAATCGAGGCCCGCATCGAACTCCGCGCGCTTGCCCGCAAACGCGGGAGCTGACGGATCTTTTGTGTCCAGCGCGCGAAAGGCCCGCAACGCGCCGTAGGGGATGAATTGCATGTTGCGCCCGGGCGAGATGTCTCTGAGGCCTTTCAACGACGCGGCGGTGCGGAAGTATCCCTGCACGCTGGGCGAGAGATACGGCCAGAAAACGACTTCGCTTTTTCGGGGCAGGTCGCGGTTCAGCAGGATGCCCCAGGTCTGCTCCGTAGCGGAGCTGAAGCGCAGGCTCTTGAAAGGGATCGCCACCCAGATAATGAATCCCTGCGTGGTGATTTTCCCGCGCGATTCCCAAACCGTATCGAAGGACTGGTCGAAACCATTGGTATCGCTGTACAGCCCGTCCCACTGCACGCCATACGCATTGGCCTGGAAGATGTAGCCGCGGCGCCGGTCGTTGAAGGTGTCGATCGAAATGGAAACGCCGTCATCGAGCATGGCGCCTTGCTGGTCCACCCAGTTTTCGCGGTTGACCAGCCGCACGCGGAGCTTTTCCGGCTCGGAATCGAAGGCGATAAAGATGATGTAGAGATTCTTCTCGTCGTAGCCGAGATACGCTTCCGTACGCTCGGTCCCCGGCTTGCCGTCGCTCGGACGCGTCTGGCGGAAGTCGTCCACTTTGGCCAGCTTGCCCTCCACGGCCGGACCGGGCTTCATATCGAGAAAATCTTCCAGCGTGGGCGGGCGATCCACGTGGGGGATGACGAGCTCCGGCAACGGCGGCTCGCCGGCCGTGGCCGGTGCCGTCAGCACGAGCAAACAAGCCGTCAGCAAAAGAACGGGCGCGGATGTGCCGCCAGAATTCATGCCTTCCGGGACGACCCCTCCTGAGGAGAAATTTACTGTAACTTAAGACGCTGGCGAACCATAGAGGTTACCGGGTTTAAGGTGAGCCACCGCGAGCACAGCCGAAAACCTGTGCTACCGTGGCGCACACCTAACCGCCGGGCGCGAAGGCAGGTCTAATGAGTCGGATGGAAGGGAGCGATGCAGCGGCTGTACAGCAGGCGCTGGCCGGGGACCGCGACGCCTTTCGAGTGCTCGTGGACCGGCATAGCCGCAGCATCTTCCGACTGGCCTATCGCATGACCGCCAACGAACACGACGCGGAAGAAGTGGTGCAGGAAACTTTCCTGCGAGCTTATCGCCGGCTCAGCAAATTCGAGGCGCGCTCCAACTTCGGCACGTGGCTCTATCGCATCGGCATCAATTGCTCGCTCGACTTCCGCCGTTCGCGCCAGCGCCACGAAGAGCGCCGCGAGCCGGACGACGCGGAAGGAAATCCAGCGGTGCAGCAACTTCCATCGGATTCTCCGGCCGCGGACCGCGTGGTCTTCAGCGGGGAACTCGGCGCCGCGGTGGAGCGAACGATGAACGAGCTGAGCGACGTGGAGCGCTCCGCCTTCGTGCTGCGGCATTTCGAAGGCTTGAGCATTGAAGAAATCGGCAAGACGCTCGGGCTGCGCACGAGCGCCACGAAAAACAGCATCTTCCGCGCGGTACAGAAACTCCGCCGCGCATTAGAGCCCATGGTGAGTGCAACGAAATGAATCATCTGAACGAAGAACAACTGGTCCTTTTGTATTACGGCGAAGAGGAATACCGCGACGCCGCGCGTCGCCGCGCCGCGACTCAACACCTCGAAGCTTGCGAGGAATGCCGCGCGCATTACGCGGCGCTCGAGCGCGTGTTGGCCGCGGTGGAGACGCTGCCCGTGCCCGAGCGCGCCGAGGAATCCTACGGCAGCGAAGTGTGGGCGCGGCTGCGTCCGCGGCTCGACGGCGCACCGGGCAAAGAAAGCCGTCTCGGCTGGAACTGGTGGATCGCGCCGCAGCGCTGGGCGCTCGCCGGAGCCATGGCCGCGCTGCTGTGGGCGGCGTTCTATATCGGATTGCATTGGGGCCCGGGCCGGCCGGGCAGCGGCGGGCAAATGGCGGAAGGAATTTCGCCGCAGGCGCGCGAACGGATCCTGCTCGTTGCGGTCGGCGATCACCTCGAGCGCAGCCAGATGGTGCTTGTCGAGCTTTCCAACGCACCAACCAAGGGCACGGTGGATATTTCCGCGGAGCAGCGCGCCGCGTCTGAGCTCGTCGGCGAAAACCGCCTCTACCGGCAGACGGCGCTGAACGCCGGCGAAAACGGCGTGGCCAGCGTGCTTGACGAACTCGAGCGCGTGCTGGTGGAGGTGGCCAACAGCCCGGGAGAGATCTCGTCGAAGCAGATGGAATCGCTGCAGAAGCGCATCGAGTCGCGAGGGATTCTGTTCAAGGTGCGCGTCATCGGCTCGGAAGTGCGCGAACGCGCCAAGCCGGCGCCGGAAAGTTCTGCACCGGCGAAGTCCGCTAGCCATCCGGGGAAAAAGATTTGATCGGCGCAATGGTAGGGGCGTCCCGAAGTTTCGGGACTGCGCCCTTGCGCCGAAAGGAGAAACAATGATTTGCAAGTCCGCTCTGATTGCTGTTGCCGCGATGATTTCGCTTACGCCGTGCGCGGCACAAGTCGGTCTGCCGCAGCCGCCGAAGAAGTCTGCTCCTGTGGCGCCGGCGCCGCAACGCCCGCGCGCTGCGCAGCCGCCGGCCTTCAACCTGCCGGACATCGCGGATATCTCCATTCCGCAATTTACACTGCCCGCACTGCCGGAAATTCCTGCGCTTCCCGCGTTGCAGAGCCTCCCCACATTGCCGGAACTTCCGGCTCTCCCGGCTCTCACCGGGCTATCG
>DASYRO010000203.1:0-3890 GCA_036004385.1 Candidatus Acidiferrales bacterium | reverse complement strand
TTGTCGGTTTTCTCTGTGCCCTCTGCGCTCCTCTGTTCCCTCTGTGTTAAATCTTTTTCCGTCGTTTCTTCTTCCGCGCACGTTTCCAGCAGCAGCCGCGCCACCGCCGCAATGGACGGCAGCGCCTCGCCGCGAAAGCCCAGCGTGGCGATGGCCAGGAGGTCGTCCGACGTGCGCAGCTTGGACGTGGCGTGCCGCTCGAACGCCAGCAGCGCGTCGTCGTGACCCATGCCGTGCCCGTCGTCAATCACGCGGATCATGCGCTTGCCGCCGGATTCCGTTTCCACGCGGATGGACCGCGCGCCCGCGTCAATGGCGTTTTCCACCAGCTCCTTCACCACCGACGCCGGACGCTCCACTACCTCCCCCGCGGCAATGCGGTTGGCCACATGCTCCGGCAATATTCGGATACGACTCATATGTAGCGCCGGGCTTTAGCCCGGCAGTTGCCATTCAAAGGAAATGAAACCACAGATGAACGCAGATAAACACAGATAATACGGGTCGCCTGTGGATACAACCGCGCTTCCGCGCTTACTCTTCGCCGAAATGATCCTGCGGCGCCTTAACTTTCTTGGGAACGATCCGATTCACGATCAGAAGCGACACACCGAGTGCGGCCGCCAGCGCCGCCAGTCCGCAGGGGAATGCAATCCAAAAGGGCCAGTGGAATACCATCCAGATAAAAGCAAACACGGACGCCAAGGCCATTACAAGGATGACCGCGGTCGCCAAAAGCCGTTGTGCGACGTCTCTTTCCGCTAACCCAACTCCTAGCCCCTCATTCATGTTGCAATCCCACTATCATGTTGCACTCCGCAGTCGGTCGTCATCTGTGTTCATCTGTGTTTATCTGTGGTTTCAAATCTTTTTGCTTTTTACCACGATCCCCAGTTCGTCCAACTGTTCCTGCGGGACAGAATTCGGCGCGTCGGCCATCAAGTCCTGCGCGGCGGTGGTTTTCGGGAAGGCGATCACTTCGCGCAGGGATTTTTCGCCGGCCATGAGCATCACGGTGCGGTCGAGTCCCAGCGCAATACCGCCGTGCGGCGGCGTGCCGTAGCCGAGCGCGTCGAGGAAAAATCCGAAGCGCTGCCGCGCCTGCTCGTCGGTAAGCCCGATGGCGCGGAAAAGGCGCGATTGTACGTCCGCGCGGTGAATGCGCACGCTGCCGCTGCCCAGCTCCACGCCGTTCAGCACCAGATCGTAGCCCTTTGAGCGCACTTCCCACGGCGCCGATTCCAGCTTGTCCAAATCTTCTTCGACCACGCCAGTGAACGGGTGCTGCGCGGGCACCCAGCGATTTTCCGTGTCGCTCCATTCAAACAGCGGAAAGCCGGTGAGCCACACGAATTCAAATTTGTCACGCGAAATAAGATTTAGCTTGTCGGCGACGTGCAGACGCAATTGGCCAGCGACCAGCGCGGCCGCTTCCGTGGCCTTGATCTGCTTTTGCGCGGCGACGGCGAGGACAAGGTCGCCCGTCTTCGCACCTGCCGCGTCAGCCAGTTGCTTTACGCCCGGCTCGCCCAGTGTTTTGGTCAGCGCGGACGTGAATCCTTCCGTCGTATCTTTGACGGTGTACATCGCTCGTGCGCCGAACGATTTCGCTTTTTCCGTGAGCTCGTCGAGTTCTTTGCGCGAAAGCGCTGCGCCGCCCGGCGCCGCAAATCCAAAGACGTTGCCTTCGAATTTCAGTGTTCCGCGAGCGGCTTCGAAGTGCGGCGTCAAATCAGCAAGCTCCATGCCGATACGCAGATCGGGCTTGTCGCTCCCGTAACGGCGAATCGCGTCTTTGTAGAGCATGCGGCGGAACGGAATCTTCACGTCCGCGCCGATCACGCGCCACGCGCGCTGCACCACCTGTTCGATCACTTCAAACACATCGTCCGGTCGGACGAAACTCATCTCCACGTCGAGCTGCGTGAAATCCGGCTGGCGGTCGGCGCGCAGATCTTCATCGCGGAAGCAGCGCGCAATCTGGAAATAGCGGTCGAGGCCGCTGATCATCAAAATCTGCTTGAAAATCTGCGGCGATTGCGGCAGCGCGTAGAACTGTCCGGGATGCACGCGGCTGGGCACCAGGTAATCGCGCGCGCCTTCCGGCGTGGCGCGCGTGAGCATGGGCGTCTCGACTTCGTAAAATCCCAGCTCGCTCATCGCGTTGCGAATTTCGAGAATGACTTTGTGCCGCAGCGCGAGATTGTTCTGAAGCTGCGGCCGCCGCAAATCGAGATAGCGGTAGCGCAGGCGTGTTTCCTCCGTGGCGTTGGGTTCGTTCTCAAGGACGAACGGCGGCGTGGCCGACGTGTTCAGGATGTGCAGCGCCGACGCCATCACTTCCACGTCGCCGCTGGCCAGTTCCGGGTTCGGCTTGGCGCGCCGCACCACTTTGCCTTCCACGGCCACGACGAATTCGCTGCGCAGTTGCTGCGCTTTGTCGTGCGCGTCACGCGCGCCAGATGCGCCTTCCAACGTCGGATTGAACACGACTTGCACAATGCCTTCGCGGTCGCGCAGGTCAATGAAAATCAAATTGCCGAGGTCGCGACGCCGCGCCACCCAGCCCATCAGAACGACGCTTGCGCCTTCATGCGCCGCGCGCAGCGCGCCCGCGTAGTGCGTTCGTTTCAGATTGCCCAGCGAATCCAGCACGTCACGCATCCCCTTCCAATCGCAACACCGATCACATGTACTCTGATTCTAGGCACCGCCTCTGCCTTGCCCGGACTTAGGCCAGCGCACCCGAGTCCGCCGCGGCTCGATGACGACTACGCAGCCCGCCAAAGCGGCCAAATTGGCCTTGCTTACGAAATCCTTCACAAAACGAATCAAGGAAGGCAGGCCGGGGCTCGGAGGCCGAAAAACCAGAATGCCAGGATGTGAACCAGGCGGATAGGCTCGAAGATCAGCGAATCCAAGGTCGAGAGCAAACAACATGCGGACTTCTCGACGCGCTGCCTCAGCGATTTTCGAATCCGCTTTTCCCAGCAGTTTCACTTCGGCAGCGGTCGATACGTCGTGCCCAAGTTCACGGAGAGGCTGTTGCAAGCGGTGTGTCAAGCTCTCGTCCAGCTTAAGCTTCATCGCGCGGCTAGACCTTCCAGACCCCTTCCTCCGACAGCTCGGCCGCATAGGCCAGGGCCGCCCGTATGTCCTCCGGCGATAGGTGTGGGTAGTGGTCGATAATCTCTTGTGCAGTCATCCCTTCCGCCAAGCTCGCCAATATTATTGCGATCGGGATGCGCGTGCCATGAATACAGAGCTTCCCGCCGCAGACCTGCGGGTCGGCCACCACTCGATGCATAAGTTCTGCGTGAGTCACGTTTCCTGCCTCCAAGTTACGCGATCGGGGCGCTCAATAGCATAACATCACATGCCATGCTGCTTCTCGATATCATCCATGAGTCGCTGATCAGACGCCAATCTTCCGCACTGCTGAGATCAACTCACCCGCGCCAATTTTTTCCTGCACTCCATCGCTCAGCCGCTTCAACGCGTACTTGCCTTCCTTCAATTCATTTTCGCCGATGATGAGCGCGAACCTTGCGCCGAGTTTGTCGGCAAGGCCGATGGATTTTTTGAATTTCATTTCTTCCGCCGGCACTTCCACGGACAGTCCCGCATCGCGCAGCTTGCGCGCAAGTTTCACCGCCTCCGGCTGCGCCGCTGCTCCCATCCACGCTATGAAAACGTCGAGCGCCGCGTGGAGTGCGGGAGCTTGCTCCCGCCGTGCCTTTGCCGCAGCTTGCTGCGGCTCATGCCCGGACTCTTGCTGAGACAGAATCACCCGATCCGTCCCAATCGCGAATCCAATTCCCTTCGTCGGCGGGCCGCCGAGCAGTTCCACCAGCCCGTCATAACGCCCGCCGCCGCAGACCGCGTTCTGC
>DASYRO010000202.1:0-8065 GCA_036004385.1 Candidatus Acidiferrales bacterium | reverse complement strand
TTCTTGTTAGCGCCGTCGTCGAGCGCTTCGGCCGCCTGGACATTCTGGTCAACAACGTCGGCGAGTTTCGCTGGAAGCTGGTGGCGGAATCCAGCATTGAGGAGTGGAATCATATTCTCGCGTCGAACCTGCAAAGTGTTTTTTACGCCAGCCGCGCCGCGCTGCCCTCCATGCGCCGGCAGCGCTGGGGCCGCATTATCAACATGGGCGCCGTGGGCGCGGAGCGCGCGTTTGGCCAGGCGACGATTTCCGCCTACGCCTCGGCCAAGGCCGCAGTCGTTGCGTTCTCCCGCTCGCTGGCGATTGAAGAGGCCAAGAACGGCATCACCGTCAACGTCGTCAATCCCTCGAACATTGACGAAAAGGAATTGACGCTCGCCGAGGCCCGTCGCATGCCCGATGCCCGCTATCCCATCGGACGCCCGCCGACGGCCGAAGACGTCGCCGCAGCGGTAAACTTTTTCGCGTCGGAAGAAGCCGACTACGTCACCGGCCAGGTGCTCAACGTCAGCGGCGGATGGCTTTTGTAGCGCGGGGTGGATCCCCGCGCGGCGACGTAAAGCCACCGTAACAGAAGCGTATGAGAATTCTCACCGCACAACAGATGCGCGATGTAGATCGGCGGACCACCGAGCAGCACGGCGTCCCCAGCCTGCAATTGATGGAAAATGCCGGCACGCGCGTCGTGGAGTTGCTCGCCGAGCGTTTGACGGACCTGCCGCAGCGCCGCATCGCCGTGCTCGGCGGCAAAGGCAATAATGGCGGCGACGGCCTTGTGGTCGCCCGGCTGCTGCATGCACGCGGCTGCCGTTCGTTATCCGTGTTTCTCTTCGCGCTGGCTGAATCCATGAAGGGAGACGCCGCCGTAAACTTGAAACGCTGGCTCGAATCGGGCGGCAATCTTCGCGTCGTCAGCAACGAAACGGAATGGGCCGCAGCGCGTGCGCAAGTCAGCGAAGCGGAAATCATTATTGACGCGCTCCTCGGCACCGGCCTCTCGGGGCCTGTCGAGGGCTTACTCGCGAAGGTCATCGCCGATGTGAACGAGATTCACGCACGCGAGCGAGTTGCGTCGCCACTCGCGTGTCCCGAGCGAAGCCGAGGGGCCACTCCTCACTCGCCACTGGTCCTCGCCGTTGACATTCCTTCCGGCGTGCCTTCCGATTCAGGCGAGCCGCTCGGCCCGGCCATCTCCGCGGATTGCACGATCACATTCACCGCGCCGAAGATTGGCCAGCTCATGCCCCCGAACTGCGAACGGATCGGCGAGCTTCGCGTAGCCGCCATCGGCACGCCGCCGGGAATGCTTGCCGAAGACGCGTCGCTGAAGCTGCACTGGCTCGAGCCGGGTGAGTTTGCGGGGCTTCCGCTGAAACGGCGTCCGGGCGGGCACAAGGGCGAATACGGTCACGCGCTGATTATTTCCGGGTCGCGCGGCAAAACCGGAGCGGCAGTGCTCTGCGCGATGGGCGCTCTGCGCGCGGGCGCGGGACTCGTCACCGTGGCCACTCCGGAGCGCGTGCTGCCTATCGTCGCCTCGCACGTGCCGGAAATGATGACCGAGCCGCTCACCGGCACCGACGCGGACACCCTTTCCATGCGCAGCCTCGATTACGGCCGCTTCGCGGAAATCACCAAGGGCAAAAACGCGCTGGCCATCGGGCCCGGCCTCTCCACGCATACCGAGACGCAGCAATTCGTGCGCGCCATCGTGCGTGATTCGCAGTTGCCGATGATTTTGGACGCCGACGGCCTCAACGCTTTTGCCGGACGTGCCGTCGAACTGCGCGACCACCAAGCGCCGCTGGCGGTCACGCCGCATCCCGGCGAAATGGCGCGCATGCTGGGCAGCACGTCAAAAGAAGTGCAAGCGAATCGCCTCCAGATTGCGCTCGAATCTGCAGTGCGATGGAACGCCATTGTCGTGCTCAAGGGATACCACACCATCGTGGCCACGCCGGATGGCCGCGCGTTCATCAACTCCACCGGTAATCCGGGCATGGCCACCGGCGGCACAGGCGACGTGCTCACCGGAATGCTCGCCGGGCTGACTGCGGAGTTTGCTTCCGAGCCGTGGGAGCGCGTGCTGGGACTCGGCGTGTACCTGCACGGTCTGGCCGGCGATATCGCCGCCGAACAGACGGGCGAACAAGCGCTCATCGCCACAGACCTCGTCGCCGCCATCCCGCGCGCCTGGCGCCAGCTGATTTCTGTCATTCTGAGCGTAGCGAAGAATCCCTCTTTGGGCTCATGAGTAACTCTCGTCATTCTGAGCGAAGCGAAGAATCTCTCGTCGCTCGTGAGTTTGTCACCCATTCCGCCGAAGAGACCATCGCCCTGGGCAGGGAACTGGCCACGCAGTTGCGCCCGCCCGTGCTGGTTTGCCTCGACGGCGAACTTGGTGCGGGAAAGACGACGATGGCCAAAGGCATCATCAGCGGGCTCGGCGCCGCCCGCGAAGAAGACGTCACCAGCCCCACCTTCACCCTCGTCCACGTCTTCCGCAAAGGGAATCCTGTCATCCTGCCAGTCCCGAACGAAGCCGAGGGAAGCGAAGCGAAGGAGCTCCCTGCCCGTACGACCGCGCCTTCGTCTCTGAACGTCTTCCACGTGGACCTCTACCGCGTCTCCGACCGCCACGACCTGGAAACGCTCGGTCTCGAAGACGTCTTCGCCGAGCCGGCCATCGTGCTCGTCGAATGGCCTGACCGCCTCGCGCTACGCACCGATTGGCCTATCGTGCGCATAAAGCTCGAACATCTCGACGGCGACACGCGTAGGATAAGTATCGCTGACGACGCGAAACCCCAAGATTAAGAAGTCGAGAAGTTAGGATGCCCCCCGACGCGATGGCCTCGTGATTTCCTGATCTCTACTCTTTCGCCGCCTCCCCGGAGATGTCGGGATTGCAGCGGACAAAGGCCCTTGCTAGAGTACGTCCGTCCTTCCTGCAGAACGCCATGGCCGAGCACGCCAGTCTGCCGACGTCCCATGCCCCCACGCGGGTAGAGCTGGAAACCTATTCCACGGAGATTCAGCTCACTTCGCTGCCCGTAGGCATTGACAATATTCACTTCGACGTTGCGCTCAGCCCGAAGTTCATGGACTTTACGCAGAAATATGTTCTCGACCTCGTCAAGCACCATGCCAACCTCAGCGCGTTCTTCGGGGCCGACGCCAAAAAAATTCGCGCACCGGAAACGGGCGCCTTCAAAAAGCTGCTCGCTGACCTGCTGCAGGCCGGGCTGACGCGCGCCAAATACGAAAAAAACATCGAGTTGGACATCCTGTTGCGCCTCGCGGTGCTCAAGATCCTCACCGCGGAGCTCGGCGCGCAGTTCGCCAACGCTTTGCTGGAGTGTAAAGAATGGATCCGCTCGCGCGGCGAATACTTCGAGCGCTCGGAAAAAGCGCACGTGCTGAAGGCGCAGCTCGCGGAACTGCAGGGCGACCGCCGCAACGTCGTGCGCAAGGCCGGCCAGCAGCTTTATCAGATTCTGGCCGAGCTGGACGAGACCATGCTCAGCAAATCGCGCCGCGCGCTTTTCGGCAACGACTACGCCGAAATCTACGAAACAATGAAGAACCGCCTGCTCTTCGCTGAAGGCCCGCGCGACGACTTCATCTGCCTGGACTTCTACGTCCTGCTCGGCAATTTCCAACGCGACCTGGACCGCTTCGAGGCCGTGGATGCGCTGTTCATTGAGTTTCTGCGCGCGTCGGTTTCCGCCGGCGAACGCGGCGAAGAGGTCCGTGCGGCCATGAAAAAGCACGAAGAACTCGCCGCTCGCGCGCTGGAAATCCGCACGGAGGTGATCCGGCTCGAAGAAGAGCGCCAGAAACTGGTCGAAGGTTTATCCGGCGGCGAGGGACTTCTCTCGCGGGTGTTCGGCCGCAGCGATCCCGCGGAGCTGCGCGCGCAGCTTTCGGACGTCGAAAAACGGCACGCGCATCTCCAGCAAAAACTCGACGCCATGGGCACGGAGCTGGAAGCGGCCAAGAGCCGCGCGGACTTTTTGAACGAGGAATATCAAAATAAGCTCGGCGAATTCCTGAACCAGCCGGAAAACGCGCGCCGGCTGTTCGACGCCAACTCGCCAGCCAGCGGCAGCAGCGAAGCCGCGGGACTCCGCGCGCAGCGGCTGGAAGAATGGGTCAATCGGCTGGAGCAGGCCGGCCTGCTGCTGCACGTGCTGGCCAGCTACGAGCTGCGCAACATTTATCTCGATTACTGCCCTCCGGTGCACTTGCAGCAACTCAAGCGCGCGCTCGTGCAGCGCGAGGAGCTGAAACTGGTCGAAGGCGTGCTCAAGCAATTTCCCGCCAAGCAGTATTCGCTGCAGCGCATCGAAGACCTGGCCGGCCGCCTGCGCAGGTATCCCCGCGAACAGGTGCGCGCCATCACCCTGCGTTTTGCGGAAGACTTCATGCGCCTGCGCCGCGACGTCCACAACGCACAGCGCCTGACCGCGTGGATGGAGCGCATCAGCATCCTGCGCGAGGAAAAAACGCGCGAGCTTTCGCGCATGAACAACAGCTTGAACGAATTCGTCCTGGCGGACGAGGCGCGCCCCGCGGAAGACCGCGTGGTGAACCACACCATCATCAAGGCCGACGTGCGCGGCTCGACGCAGATGACGCAGGACCTGCTCTCGCGCGGGCTGAATCCCGCGTCGCACCTCAGCCTGAATTTTTATGAGCCGCTCAAGCGCATCCTGGAGCCGTACGGCGCATTCAAGGTGTTCGTAGAAGGCGATGCCATCATCCTGGGGATCTACGAGCACGAATCCAACCGCGCCAGCCAGCGCGCCGTAGCCAAGGCCTGCCTGCTGGCGCGGGAGATGCTCGCCGTCGCGCAGGCCTACAACGCGCGCGCCGCCAGCACGCAGCTTCCGCGGCTGGAGCTGGGCGTGGGCATCGCCTTTCAGGATTCGCCGCCGACGCACTGGGCCGACGGCGAATCGCGCATCATGATTTCCCGCGCGCTGAATCTCTCCGACCGGCTCTCCGGCTGCTCCAAGGTTGCCAAGCGCATGCTCGCCGAGCACAACTCGCCCTTCAACGTTTTCCTCTTCCAAACGGTGATGGAAGGCGAAACCGAAGAAGACGTCCAGGAATTCCTGGTGCGCTACAACATGAACGGCATTCAGTTGAATGGAATCGGTTTCCAGAAACTTTCCGAAGAGATCGCGTTCACCACCGCCCAGGTGGAATGCCCGATGCCGTGGGGCCCGGACCGCTGCACGTTTTATTTGGGTGAAGTGCCGGTGGGGGAAAAACTGGAGCCGATCGTGGTCCGCAAAGGCTTGGTGCGGCAATTGCTGGCCGGTGGCAAGATCGGCGAGCCGGGAACACACGCCTACTACGAGGTCTGCATCGGCGCCGGCGTGACTCATCTGCTGGAAAAGGCGCTCGCCGCGCAAAAAAACACCGCGCCGATGTAGCGCCAACCTGGGATGCTTTTCACCAGATTGCCAAATTCCAAGTACGGACTCGTAGCGCCGGCTTCCTGCCGGCTGTTTTCTTTCGTGTAGTTTTCAGCCGATGAGGAGCCGCCGAGACACTTCGGCTGCGCTCAGTGCAGACGGCGGCGCTTCGCGCGAGTTGCTGGCCTCGAATCCGGCCCCATATAATGTTCGCGGAGGCGAAAAGGGTCCGGTGATCCTCCCGGCCTTCAAAGCCGGCGATTCCGTCCTTCGCGGGCGGAATGGTGGGTTCGACTCCCACACGCTTCCGCCACCCGACGACGGAAAATAGAAACGAGAAAATAGAAAACAGCAATTCACCCGGCTCTAAGGGTTCTCGCAGGTTTCCGTTTTTCTGTTGGCGTCTTATTCAGTCGAACCACCGGCTGCGATAGGCCACCCACCAGCTTAAGACCACGATGGGCAAGGTCGCCAGCAGCCCCCACATCAGCGGCAATGAAAAGTCCGCGATGAGGCTCAGCACGACGAACAATCCCCAAAAAACTTTCTTTTGCATGGTTGTGCCAGTGGTGCCATTTTATGCGACGCGCTCTTGGTGCGCGCTAAGATTGAAGGTAGGATTTTACTTCAGCGGGCGGCAGGAAACATGCACAGTTCGACAGGACGATGAAAACTCGCAAGGGAATCAGAAAGAAGATGGACGTGGGCAAGGAAGCGCGGCGGCGAGCGCGGCAGAGCGCCGGTCTGCCACCGGCGGAGCGCGTCATTCCCGACAAGCGTCTCCGCCCGCCGAAGCACAAAAAGAAAATTTTGGATGACGAGTTGCTGTGACTTTCTTGACCGCTCTGTAGGCGAATCGACAAAACGCTGAAAGCAGGTCCCTCGCCCCAGAGCGGGCTCGGGATGACAGCTCAAGGCACACTTTCGCCGAGAATTTCCTGCGACCTGCTACCTGCCACCTGATTTCCGATCCCGACCGGGATCAGTTCTTCGAGCTTCAACCGGGCTTGTAATCGGGTACGACTTCCGATGGCAGGAAAACTTTTGCCGGGGGCTTCTGAAAATGCTTGCCGAGTTCGGCGGCAATTTGTTCGATATCTTTTTTCGAAAAGCCGACGCTGCTCACGCCGACTTTTCCGTCGGGCTGTATGAGCAGAACGGTGGGCACGGTGGTCAGGCCATACTGGTTGGACACGGGGTAGCCGTCTTCATCCATCGCGGTAGGAAACGTCACGCCGTATTCGGTGAGGAATTCATTTGTTTCCGCGGCATCATTCTGCGAAATCCCAAAAAAACTTACCGCGTCGCCGCTTTGTGCTTTGTACAGCCGTTCGAGGAACGGGAACGTGAACTGGCAGACCGGGCAGGTAATCTTGAAAAACGCCGCAACCACTGGGCCTTTCTTGAGCGCGTCGGCCAGCGAGATCGTTTCGCTGCGCGTCGTGGGCAGCGTAAAGGCGGGCGCCACGTGCCCCGCCAGAATTTTAGTCATCGCTCGGCCTCCGAAAAGCCTTCGCCACAGCCGCAACATTTTGGATGATTCATTCTACTCAAAGGATTCCGATTGCACAAAAGTCGCGCCCTCTCGGACGGAGGGGCGCTGCTTGCTTGTCCTGAGCGGAGCCGAAGGGCTGCGCCCGAGTCCTACCCGCGCAGTTTCTTCTGCGCTTCATGCGCCGCAATCAGCAGCGGTTCCCACACCGGCGCGAAAGGCGGCGCGTAGCTCAGGTCCGCATACAGCAAATCCTCCACGGTCATGCGCGCTTGCAGAGCCAACGCCACGACGTCAATGCGTTTGGCGACGCCTTCCTGGGCCACCATCTGACAGCCCAGCACGCGCCCGCTCGCGCGGTCCCAGACGAGTTTCAGCATCAGCGGCTTGCCGTGAAAATATTTCGCGCGGCTCGTCGCGGTTAGCGTAAAACTGTCCGGCTGAAAACCATTTGCGCGAGCCTGCTGCAGGCTCAGTCCGGTCTTGGCAATTTCGAGTGAATACACTTTCGTGACCAGCGTGCCGACTACACCGGGAAACGTCGCGTTGCCGCCACCGGCGTTTTCGCCCGCGACGCGGCCCTGCTTGTTGGCGGTCGTCCCCAGAGGAAAATAGCTGGCCTTGCCGGTGACGAGATTCTTCACCTCGGCGCAATCGCCCGCGGCGTAAATGCTGGCCGTGCTGGTGAGCATGCGTTCGTCCACAGCAATCGCGCCCGTCGCGCCGAGCTGAATGCCCGCCGACTCTGCCAGCGCCACGCGCGGCGCAATGCCCGTAGCAAGCAGCACCAGATCTACCTCATGACGTCCATTCGCGCCGTGCTGCACGGCGATGGCCCGGCCGCCGTCCTTTTCGATGGCGTTCGCCGCTGAGCCTTTAATCAACTCCACGCCGTGCTCGAACAATTCCGCCTCAACGCGGCCGGCAATTTCCGTCTCGATGCCGTCGAGCAGTGCATCGGAGCGTTCGATGATGGTCACCGCCAGCCCGCGCTGCGCGAACGCGTCGGCCACTTCCAGACCAATATAGCCGGAACCTACAATTACCGCGCGCCGCGGATTTTCGCGCTCGATAAATTCGCGCAGGCGAATTGTTCCCGGCAGATCGTTGCAGGTGAAAACATTCGCCGCATCGGCGCCGGGCATCG
>DASYRO010000201.1:0-2414 GCA_036004385.1 Candidatus Acidiferrales bacterium | reverse complement strand
CGACAGGCGCAGCCGGGAATCGAGCACGACGCGCACCAGCGGCCTCCGTCGCGGCAGACCTGTGCGATCGGTCAGACGCGGATCGTCGGCGAGCACCGTGCCGATGCCCGTCAGCAGCGCGTCGGAGGCGTGCCGCATTTGCTGCACTTCGGTGCGGGACTTTTCTGATGTAATCCACGGGACCGACTGGCGCAGCTTTCTGGGACCTGCAATCTTGTAATCAATCGTCATTGCGGTTTTCAGCGTGACAAACGGCAGCCCGGTGCGAATCCATTTCGCAAACGGCTCATTCAGCCGCCGCGCTTCTTTTTCGCACACACCCGCTGTGGTTTTTACTCCCGACTGGCGCAACTCTCGCAGCCCACGCCCGGCGACGGCTGGATTCGGATCGCGCATCGCCGCCACTACGCGCGTCACCCCTGCCGCAACAATCGCGTCGGCGCACGGCCCGGTGCGCCCGGTCACGCAACATGGTTCGAGGCTCACGTACATTGTCGCGCCGCGCGCGCGCTTCCCGGCGCGTTCCAACGCGACTATCTCTGCGTGCTTTTTCTTTTCGTAAACATGGAACCCCTCGCCGACCACTCGCCCCTCGCGTACAACCACGCAGCCCACCATCGGGTTCGGATGCGCCAGCGCCACTCCCCGCCGCGCCAGTTTCAGCGCGCGCCCCATCCACCGCTCATCTTCTGCGTGGCTTATTGTTGTCATTCTGAGCGGAGCGAAGAATCTCTCTCAGCCTTTACTCACCACTCATCACTCGTCACTTCCTCGTCACTCAAAGAGCGAATCCACAAACGTCTGCGCATCAAACGGCACCAGGTCATCCAATTTTTCGCCTACGCCGACGAAGCGGATGGGCAGCCCGAGTTCGCGGGCGATGGCCACCACGATGCCGCCCTTGGCGGTGCCGTCGAGCTTCGTCAACACGATGCCCGTGACGCCGACGTGTCCGGTAAATTCCCGCGCCTGGTTCAACCCGTTTTGTCCGGTGGTCGCGTCCATCACCAGCAGAATGTCGTGCGGCGCGCCGGGAACAAGTTTCGCCGCCGTGCGCTTCATTTTTTCCAGTTCCTGCATCAGATTGGATTTCGTGTGCAGCCGTCCGGCGGTATCCACGAGCACGACATCGGTGCCGCGTGCTTTGGCCGCGGCCACCGCGTCGTACACCACAGCCGCCGGATCCGCGCCCGGTTTCTGGCGGATCATCTGCACGCCGTTGCGTTCCGCCCAGATGGCCAGTTGCTCGATGGCCGCCGCGCGAAACGTGTCCGCCGCGCACAGCACCACGCTGTGGCCTTCTTTCCGCAAGCGATTGGCCAGTTTGCCGATGGTGGTGGTTTTGCCTGTGCCGTTTACTCCCACAATAAACGTCACGCGCGGCTCGCCGGCTCTTTCCGCCGAACTTGCTCCAGCATCACCCTTGCCATCGCGGTGCAAAATGGACACGAGTTGCGATTTCAGCTCCGTCTTGAGTTGCGCGCCGTCGGTGAGCGCGTGGCGGTCCACTTTTTCTTTCACGGCGTCAAGGATTTCCCGCGTCGTGCGCGGGCCCAGGTCGGCGCGAAGCAGCGCCGTTTCCAATTCCGCGAGCAGTGCCGGGTCAATCCGCCGCTCGCCCGCCAGCAGCGTTTCCACTGATTCGGCAAGTTGCGAGCGCGTCTTGCTGACGGAGTCTTTCAGCTTTTCGAGCAGTGTTGGTTCTGGTGGGCCGAACAGTGTAATCATCGCGCGCTTGGCTTCTCCCTGCGGACTCGATTAATCTTAACAGAAGTTTTTGCCGGCGCCCCGCCGCCTTCGCTGGTCGCAAGGCCGCGCTTTGTCGAGGATGGTGCCGATGGAATGGAACTCTGAAGAAGAGCCCGCGCGTGTTGAACTCCGGCGATGGATGCCCTGGGGACTTCTGCTGGTCGGCGTGTACCTCGCGCTCGCGGCGCTGTTCTGGCACCGCATGTTCATCGACACGGAAGCCTGGGCGCTATGCATCGCCTCGCAGCCTTTCTCCCAGCAACTCGAGCAGATTCGCTCCGACCTAGTCCATCCGCCGCTGATGTATCTGATTCAGCGCGCGTGGCTCGCCGTCTTCGGGTCCACGGACAACGCTGCGCATGCCTTGCCGCTGGTCATTGTGCCCCCGGCGATTTTGCTGTTCACGCTGCTGGCGACGCGCATCACGGCGCACTGGCGCTTGCTCTCTTTTTTCATGTGCACAATGTTCCTGCGTGTCGGCGCTGCCACCGTGCAGGTGCGCATGTACGGCCTGGTGCTTCTGCTGGTCACGGCCGCCCTGCTGCTCTGGGACAACTGGCGCACCAACCCTCGCAATTCGACGCTGGCCGCGTGGACCGCAGTCATGCTCCTGCTTGTGTACACGCACCTTTTCGGCGCGGTCATGCTTTTCGCCTTTTTGCTGC
>DASYRO010000200.1:0-1956 GCA_036004385.1 Candidatus Acidiferrales bacterium | reverse complement strand
CATGCCGATCAGCAGCTCACCCAGCACGGCCGGCTGGCCAAGTTTTTTCATCCAGTGCCCGCCGAGCGACGCGCCCACGGCGATCAGCATCAGCGCGATGAGCACCGGCGCCACGGGATCGCCGTGCGTCGCGCCCTCCGTCGAAGCGAGAACAAACGTTTGCGCCGGAAATGGCATGTGGGGAATTGTTATCGGCTCGGGGCGGTTGGGCAAGCAAAAACGAAAAGAATCGTTACTGGGTCGCGGGCCATTCGAGCGTAGCGACCTGTTCTTGTAACTCTCGACTGACTTGAGCAGGGTCGGCGTCTGCGGAATAGCGCACGGGCCTGCCGATACTGACGCGCACCGCGCCCGGCGGCGTCCATTTCTTGCGCGCCTTGCGGAACTCGAAGAGCCCGTCAATGCGCATGGGCACGATGGGCAAACCCAATCGCGTGGCGAGCACGCCGATGCCCGCGCGGAACGGCCACATCGTGCCGTCCAGCGTGCGCCGCCCTTCGGGGAAAATCAGCAGGTTATAGCCGCGGTCGGCGGATTCGCCCGCGTAGGCGAAACTTTCGCGCACGCCGCTGCGCGAGGCCATGGGAAATACGTTGAACCACGCGACGATGGCAAACCACTTGAATTTTTCCAGCGCGCGCTTCGCGAATCCGAACTCCCACGGCGGCTTGCGCATCTCCTCCATTTGCTCGCCTTCCATGGCCACGGCCAGCCGGTGGCGGAAGCGCGGAGGCAGCGCCCTCAGCACGAAGCCGATGTCGTTCTGCGAAATGTGATTGCAGATGAACATCGCCGGGCCGCGCAGGCCGCGCAGATGTTCGCGGCCGCGCACACGCGGATTCGCCAGCAGCAGCGTCGCCGGCCAGACAAATGTGTAATACACCCCGACGCGCACGGCATTCTGCAACCAGTGCTGCGTCCAGCGCGGGTAGACCATCTCACTGCGCTTGGCCGCAGGCTCGCGCAGCATCTTTTCCAGGTCGCCGACGGTTGTGGCGGACGTGAATTTTGTTTCGTTCAAATCAATCTGGAAGCGGTCTTCGAGCGCGCTCATCAGCTCGACGCGGTCCACGGAACTCAAACCGAGATCGGCGGCGAGATTTGCGCCCGCTGAAAGTTTTCCGGACGCGCGGCCGGTGACGCGCGTGATCAATTCGGCCAGCGGGCCTTCCGGCGCAGTCGCAGCGCCGCCCGCGCCGAGTTTTTGCAGCGCGAATTCCTGAATCACATTGGTGCGCGGCTTTTGCGTGGACGTGCGCGGAAAATCATCTTCCGGCCAGACGACCCAGTGGCGCATGCGCTGGAAATCGGCAAGCTGCTCGTTGGCACGCTTTACGATGGGCGCGGCGTCCTGCGACGCATCGCGCAACAGCAGCACGGCGCAGGCTTCGGCGTTGCCTTCGCGCTCCAAACCAAATACGACACAGTCGCGCACCTCGGGCTGCCGGCGCAGCGCAGCTTCGAGGTCTTCGGGATAAACTTTCATCCCCGCAGGCGTGACAATGACGTTTTTCTGCCGACCCTTGAAATAGAGATTACCGGCCTCGTCTAACTCGCCCATATCGCCGGTGTGGAACCAGCCGTCAGTGCCCTCGACAGGCTTCAATTCCTTTCCCTGCCAGTAGCCCGCGGCGATATTTTCGCCGCGTACTAGAATTTCGCCCGTCTCACTCAATTTAATTTCTCGTCCGGCGAGAACTTTTCCGATGGAGCCTTTGCCCAGCCGGAAGGGATGATTCACGCTGATGAGCGAAGTCGTCTCCGTGAGTCCGTAGCCTTGAATAACGACAAAGCTCAGGCGCCCCCAGAATTCCTCCACTTCGCGGCCCAGCGTGGCGCCGCCGGAAATGAACGCCCAGAATTTCCAGCCGAACAAATTGTGCACGCCGCGGAAGCGCCACCATCGCTTGGTGAAGTGCTCGCCTTTGGCCGCGGCAAAGGTTTTGCGGAACCATT
>DASYRO010000199.1:0-2053 GCA_036004385.1 Candidatus Acidiferrales bacterium | reverse complement strand
TCCTGCTGCTGGGCATCGTGTACTACATGGGCGGCGCGCTGGTGGATCCGGACGTGGCGCAGTGGACGCCGTGGCAGGCGACGGGCATCGGCTTGGGAGCGATCATCGCCGGCTGGGTGGTGTACGACTTGCTGTGGAGTTCGCCGCTGGCGAAGCATGAAACGCTGGGCGCGGTGATTTCCTACGCGCTGATCGTCGCCGCGGCGTACGGTCTCTCGCGCGTGTTCAGCGGACGCGGCGCGTACATCCACGTGGGCGCCATCCTCGGCACGTTGATGACGTTGAACGTGTGGATGCGCATCCTGCCGGCGCAGAAAAAAATGGTCGCGGCGCTGGCCGCGGGCCGCGCGCCGGACCTGACTCTGGGCGCGCGCGCCAAACAACGCTCGAAGCACAATACCTTCATGGTTGTTCCCGTCGTGTTCACCATGATCAGTAATCATTTCCCGATAGCGACGTATGGCGACAAGTACGCGTGGATCATCCTGGTTGTGCTGGTGCTGGTGGGATGGGGCGCGGCGGCGGCGATTCGCAGAGCGTAAAAAAAATGAAAATCGAAAAGTGAAAATCGAAAAACGGAAAAGCCAAGGATGCCGGGTGCTACGTTTTGCCGATGCGAAGCAACTGGCCTGGGTGGATCATTGCAATCGCGTCTTGAATCTGTGGCAGGACCTCGAGTACAGATTCAAGCCGATTGCTTCCGAGTGTTAAAAGCAGGATTGCGATTCCGGCTTGGGAGAGGTTCTGCTGATAAGGAAAGCCCCGATCAAAAGTTAGGAAAAGATCGAATTGGGGTCGTGCGAGCCGCAACAATTCGCCGTTCGTTTTTCCGCTCCAACCCATTTCCTGGACCATTCGGACTTCGTGTCCAGGCATATAGTTTTTCAGTTTTCCTGGCAGGCACTCGTCCAGCAAGATTCTCATCACTTCGCGCTGACGAGCGATTCTTTCAGAACTTCGAGAAGCGCTTCGGCCTGGGCTCGAGTGACCGATGGGAAATCATCTAAGAAATCGTCGAGGCGATCACCGGCCTTCAAATAGTCGAGCAGGGTTTGAACCGGAACGCGCGTACCCGCAAAGACGGGCGTGCCGCCCAGAATGTCCTTGGATTGGGTGATGAGCTCTTTGCGAGTCATGGCTGCATTGCCCTCATCTCTCTTTCCATAAGCATAGCAGAATTGCCGGTGTCCAAGCGTAGAAGAAGCCGCAGAGTCAAGTTTTGGCGCGGGTTTTGAGGATTTTCACGAACGAGGCGGAGCGGAGCTCGGCCAGCGAGAGGCCGGAAAGCTTTTCGGCTTCGTCTTCGCGCAGCGCGCCGCAATTCAGAGCGCGGAGAAAATAATTCAGCAGGCCCTGCCCCGTGGCCGCGTCGTCGAAGACTTCGCCGACAAGCGTTGCCTGCGCGGCTTTGCCGACAAAATTGGAAAGCCGCGCAGACGCAGCGTCCACGCCCTCGAGGAAAAATGCATACACCGCGGCAAAGCGGGTCGGCAACTGCGCGGGATGCAAGTCCCAACCCTGATAAAAACCGGATTCGAGCGAATGAAAAATGTGCGTCGTGTGCAGCCGCCAGGCGCGGTGCACGGCGGCGCGATTCTCTTCGACCTGCTGCGCAGTGAGCGCGGCGCCTCCCGCGGCGCGATGCACAGGCACGGGCAGAATATTTGTCGCGCCGTCGGAAAGCCACACTCCCGTGCCGGCAAGCGCCATCTGCATCATGCTGCGCGCGAAGTCGCACGCGGGATGATCCATGCGCTGGTGCGCGGCGGTGATGCCGCACGCGGCGGTGTAGTCGTAGGTGCCGAAGTGCGCAGCGACGCAGCGTCCGCGAGCAGCGTCGACCAATTTGGGCAGAGCGATTTCGCCACGGTCGTTGACGATGCATTGCGTCGTTTCGATCATCAGCTCGATCTTCAGCGAGCCGGCGGCAAGCTTCAGCGATGTTTCCAGCAGCTCCAGAGCGCCGATGAGCGCGGTGACTTGTTCCGGGAGCGTCACTTTGGGCAGGGTGACCACAAAATTGTCCGGCAGCTCGCCGGCGGTTTTTTCGGCC
>DASYRO010000198.1:0-6198 GCA_036004385.1 Candidatus Acidiferrales bacterium | reverse complement strand
GCGTCGTCGAGCGCGCCTCCCAGCAGCGTTTCGGCGAATCCTTGAATGGCAGTGAGCGGGGTCTTGAACTCGTGCGAAACATTGGCCACGAAATCCCGCCGCACGCGTTCCAGCCGCCGCAGTTCGCTGATGTCGTGGAGCACCAGCACGGCTCCGCGCCCGGAAGCATCGGGGCCGTCGGCGCGTACGGAGGCGGCCGTGGCCACAAAGTTCCGCTGGGCGGTGCCGGCTTGTGATACCGCAGCCGGCGTCGCCAGAGTCACTTCGCCTCCGGCGGATTCCTCCCCGCTCAACACTTGCTGCACGACTGCCAGCAAATTCGATTGACGGATTACCTCCACCATGGGTCGCCCTTGCGCGTCCGCTTCTCGCACGCCGAGGTGCCGGCAGAGCGCATCGTTCAGGAATACCAACCGGCCATCCGCGCCGATGACGGCAACGCCTTCCACCATGCTGCTCAGAATAGCCGACGAGCGATTGCGCTCATCGGTCAGCGAGCGAATGGTCTGGTCGAGTTGCGCGGCGGTCTCGTTCAGGCTGCGAACCAGGTCCGTGAGTTCGTCGCCCCGGCGCTCAACAGCGAGCGGGCGAAAATCGCCGCGCGCCACGCGCTCGGATAATTGCTTCAGCCGCGCGATGCGCCGGGTCAGCGCTCGCGACACGAGGAGAGACACGCCTCCTGCCAGCAGAAAAATCACCAGCGACGCAGACCACAGCCGCCGCCGAAAACCGCCCAGCTCCTCGTTAATCTGCGCGAGCGGAATAGCCAGGCGAATGACTGTCGGGCCCTCCGCGACGCCCGGCGACTTCTGCGGGGCGCGGCGAATCGCCAGGTACAGCAAGTCGCGGTTGACGGTGTGGCTGAAACGGATGGCGCGTCCTTCGCCTGTGGCAAAGGCGTCGCGGATTTCCGGACGCCCGGCGTGATTTTCCATGCGCGCCGGATCCTCGTCGGAATCCGCGAGCACAAGGCCGTCCGCCTGGATGAGGGTGACGCGCGCGCCGCTGCGCGCCATCCACGCCGTCCAATCGCGCACTGCGGCGGGATCGGCCAGATCGGGCGGGCGGCTTTCCGCAACATTTTTCAGCGAGGTGAGGTGCTCGAATCCGGTGCGGACGTAGTCGCGGCGCAGCGACTGCACCGCGTAAAAATCCACGGCGAACAAAACAAACACAAAAAGAATTGGATAGATGATTCCGAGTTTCCAGAAGAGGCTAATGCGCATGGTGTTCGAAGAGATAGCCGGCGCCGCGCAGTGTTTTCAGATAGACGGGGTTTTCCGCGTCCTCTTCCACTTTCTCCCGCAGGCGGCGCATGCAGGCATCCACGCTGCGCGGCGTGACGAAGCGTTCCGTGCCCCACACGGCGTCCAGCAACTGGTCGCGCGTAAATACTTTATTGGGACGGCTGGCCAGAAAATGCAGCAGGCGAAATTCGAGAGTGCTCAGCACGAGCGGTTTCCCATGACGCGTGACCCGGTAACCATCCGGGTCAATGATCAGTTGCCCGACCTCGATAACCTTTTCCGCATCAGCGCCCGGAGGCTCGGCGCGCCGCAGCAGCGCCTTCACCCGGGCGACCAGTTCGCGCGGACTGAAGGGTTTGGTCACGTAATCGTCCGCGCCGAGTTCGAGCCCGATGACCCGGTCCGATTCGTCGCCGCGCGCCGTAAGCATAAGGATGGGCAGCCGGTTCAGCTTTTCGTCCCGCCGGACCGCTTTGCAGATTTCCAATCCGGAAAGCCGCGGCAACATCAGATCCAGCAGAAGTAAGTCCGGCGCAGATTTCTTAAGTTGCTCCAGGCCGCCCAGGCCGTCGCGCGCAGAGATGAGCGAGAATCCTTCCTGTTCCAGGTTGTAGCGCACCAGCTCGATGATGTCGCGGTCATCTTCGATCAGGAGGATGCGCTTCATGGGGGACGTCCTTACCATAGCGGAACTCACAGACGCGAAGCAAGGCGCGAGGAAAGGCATGCAGTGTTCCCTGTAGGGGGATTTGTGGATTGAGCGAAAGTATTCGACACGCTAGAATAGAAGTGTCTACGTCAGGGCCCGTGATGTGCCCCCAGCGAATCACAATATCAATGGAGTCCTGTCTAAGGAGGGAGCATGTTGCGCTGGGCATTGATCTTCTTTGTTGTGGCGTTGATCGCTGCCATCTTCGGTTTTCTCGGCATCGCCAGTGCGGCGGTCGGAATCGCCAAGGTGCTTTTCTTCATTTTCATAATCCTGTTCCTGATTTCACTCATCGGCGGGCTCGTGCGACGAGCTTGACCCGAACTCTGCAGGCCACAGGATTGCCATGCGATGAGCCGCCGGCTCTCTCGCTCGGAGAAAGGCAAACATGAAAACCGCCACAGTTGTTGGGATCATCCTGATCATTCTCGGGATCGTATCGCTTACCTATCAGGGCATCACTTACAAGACTGAAAAAAAAGTCGTGGACATTGGACCGATTGAGGCCACCAAAACAGAGCACAAGACGATTCCTCTGCCTCCCATTCTCGGAGGGATCGCGCTGGTCGGCGGGATTCTCCTCGTGCTGGTCGGGAAAAAAGAGTCCTGACGAATCCATTGCACGCTTCAGGCTTCCGGGAGTCTCGGCGTGGATTGCTCGCCGGAGGGAAAGTCCCAGCCAAAATACTGCCGACAACAAGGCGCCCCAATGAGAAGCACTTGGAACTCAGGAAGTCTTCGTCTAGGCAAATATCCCGAATTGGGCGTTTCCAAAAACGCTGATGTGGTGGTCGTCGGCGCAGGACTGACTGGCGCACTCAGCGCGTACATGCTGACCCAGGCTGGCAAGCGCGTCGTCCTCTTAGAAGCCGGGGCGCAGGGCAATAACGCAACTTCATCCTATACGACCGCATTCATCACCCAGGCACTGGATACGCCTCTCACGGAACTTGTATCGCTGTTTGGTGCGCGAAAGACCAGACGGATCTGGCGGGCGGGAGAGGGCGCCATTCAGCAATTAGAAACGATAATCAGAAAAGAGGACATCGACTGCGATTTCATGCGTTGCCCGGGGTTCGCGTATGCGCGTTCCCAACAAGACCAACAAGCCCTCGAGGAAGAAGCCAGGACAGCCGAAAGGCTGGGGCTTGATGTTTCGCTTGGCGCTGACGCTCTTGGAATTCACCACGCGGGATATCTTGAAATTCCGAATCAGGCGAAGTTTCATCCGCTAAAGTTTCTTGCGGGAGTTTTGCAGCGCGCGTCTGACAGAAAGGCCGAAATCTATGAAAACAGCCGCGTCGAGCGGGTGGATTTTTCAGGCCCTTTATTTACGGTACGGACCAGACGCGCCAGTGTGACGTCAAAAGACCTGATCATCGCGACTCACAAACCATTCGACGCCAAGGGGACGCGCTTCAAAAAGGGGACGTACATAAGCTACGTTCTCGAATTGAGGCTTCCCGCAGGCAGCATCAAGGAGGGTCTCTACTGGGACAGCGCGAATCCGTATCACTACTTGCGCACGGACAGAATGAAAGGGTACGACCGCGTTATCTTTGGCGGAGAGGACCACCGCGCCGAAATCAAAATGAAGCCCGCCAGAAGCTTTGCCGCTCTTAAGCAGCAGTTCGACGAATTAGTTTGGCCTGCGCAATACAAAATCGTTCGCCGTTGGACGGGACCGATCCTGGAATCCGTGGACGGCGTAGCGCTGATTGGGAAAGTGGCCGATCACTTGTATGTCGCAACGGGATTCTCGGGTAACGGCATGGTCTATGCCGCGCTCGCCGCGCGCCTGTTCACCGACGCCATCACAGGCCGCAGAAATGAATGGCAGAGCATCTACAGCCCGCGCCGGCACTTCCCGACACGGAGGTTGTTTCTCAAGGGCAAGGATTATATTGGCGAATTTTTCGGAGGGGCGGTAAAGAATCTCTTGTGAAGCCACTAATATCGCCTGGCCGGCGACGGAGGAATTCCGCCGGGTTTCCGTCTCTCCGCGGGGCCTACAGTGGCTACTGTATTGACTTTCTCCCTAGAATTTTGAAACTGGCGAGGTAGCCAGCCGAACAGGACGTGGGTTCATCGCGCCTGATACCAAGGCGCTCCTCCCGCCGGCCCACGTATCCAGGCTGACTCCAGCCAGATGCTGGAAAACTTCAAAGGAGAATCGCAATGAGAAAGAAGTACTCCACCATCTCGGAAACTACCCAGCCGCAGATTCCGAAACACCTGCTTGATCATGCCCGGTCGGATGCGCCGCAGACACATGAACGTGTGGAAACGCACAGCGCACAGCACAGGAGCCTCGAACCGTTCCGGCTGTTCGTGGAAGCCGTGACAGATTACGCTATTTTCATGCTGGACGAGCAGGGCCGCATCATCAGTTGGAATGCCGGCGCGGAGCGCGTCAAGGGCTATCGCGCGGATGAAATCATCGGAAAACATTTTTCCTGCTTCTACACGGAAGAAGACCTGCGCGCGGGAAAGCCGCAGCGCGCACTGGAAATCGCGGCGCGAGAGGGACGTTTAGAGAGTGAAGGCTGGCGTCTGCGCAAAGACGGCACGCGGTTCTGGGCCAACGTCGTGATCACCGCGCTGAAAGATGAACGCGGCGAGGTTTATGGCTATGGAAAAGTGACTCGCGACATGACCGAAAGGAAGAGCGCCGAAGAGGCATTGCGCCAAGCCAACGAAGATCTTAAGAAGGAGTGCGCAGAGCGATCGCGAGTGGCCCAGCAATTTCGCGATTCGGAGCAATCTTTGCACGAGCTGTCCGGCCAACTGCTGCGCCTGCAGGATGAAGAGAGACGCCGAATCGGCAGAGATCTACACGACAGTACGGGGCAGACACTGGCCGCGTTAAGCATGAATCTCGCCGCCCTCGAGCAGGAGGCCCAGGAGTTCAGTCCGCAATTCGCCCGGGCGCTCGCGGAAAATGCGGACATCGCCCGGAAAGGCGCGGAGGATTTGCGGACGCTCTCTTTTCTGCTTCACCCTCCACTGCTCGACGAATTGGGGCTGCGTTCCGCGCTGCGCACCTACATCGACGGCTTTGCCACGCGCAGCAACATCCGAGTCCAATTGGATATGCCAGACCAATTAGACCGGATGCCCACGGACCTGGAGACCGCCATCTTCCGGATCGTACAGGAATGCCTGACGAATATTCACCGCCATGCCCAGGCCCCTGTCGCCACCATTCGATTAGCGCGGTCGACCGGCGGGCTCATGCTGAGCGTCGAGGACACCGGTAAGGGGATTCCGCCGGAGCAACTCGTCAAGCTGAATTCCATCGGCTTGCACGGCGTGGGTTTGCGCGGCATGCGAGAACGAATCAAGCATTTTGGCGGCGAACTGGATATCAAATCAGACCGCACAGGAACTCGGATCAACGTGGCAATTCCACTGCCGGTGGCGGAAACTCTGATGAAATCCTAGGCCGGAATCGCTGTGTGATTGGGTTTTTCGCAAGCTCGGCCTTTGCATAGGAGGCGCTAGGACTACTTTCCGCGCTTCTTGTAGGAACTGACGATATCGTCGAAGATGGGTTTAAACTTTTCGAACTCGCTCTCACGTGCTTGGGATGTGAAACCCAGAACGGTTTCGCCGTCAGGTATGAGGACCACTTGTAGCTTCACTGGCAACTGAATTGCCTTGTCGGGTGGACCGAAAGGAAAAACGGCACGACAGATGAAAAAGTAGGAATCTCTGCCGTCGATTTTGAGTTCCCCTTCGCTGAGCTTGCGGTAATCCTTCATGCCCTGCTTAAACTGGGCGTCTAGAAATTGGGCACCCGCCCGCGGGCCGGGGACATAGTACCGTTGCACCATCATCGCCGCTGAACCCCCAGGGGCCATCAACGCTCCCACGATCCCGGGCACCTGCTTCGTAAGGGCGTCGCTCACCACCCAGTCCTTCGGGACTGTGAGCAAGAAATCCGCCGTCAAGTTTTCGTATGTTGTTCCCTTGATGGATTGCCGAATAGTTGGCTGAGAGACGGCCTTGGACTCCTGCGCTCCCGGCATCAGGCCAGGCACGATGAGCGCGATCGAGATTGATGCAGTTACGAGACAAATCGACCTGACTTTAGGCATTTTTCGCTCTCGGACGGTGAGCGACCCGACACATAGGTGACAGATCGTACCGGACACATGGGTTACACTTCCTCCCTTTTTTGGGGAGGGAGTGATGCCTTGGAAGGAGTGTTCGGTGATGGACGAGAGACTGCAGTTTGTT
>DASYRO010000197.1:0-3629 GCA_036004385.1 Candidatus Acidiferrales bacterium | reverse complement strand
GTGGGCGCGATCGATGTGCTCATCAACAACGCCGGCGTGGGCTACTACGCGGTGATGGAGGAAATCACTCTGGACGATTTGCGGCAACAAATGGAGACGAATTTTTTCGGTGTGGTGCGCGTCACGCAGCGCGTGCTGCCGGAAATGCGCGTCCGCCGGGGCGGACGGGTGATCAACCTCAGCTCCATCGCGGGGAAATACTCGTTTCCGCTCTTCGGGCCGTACAGCGCGAGCAAGTTTGCGCTGGAAGCGATCAGCGACGCATGGCGCATGGAACTGCGGCCGCTGGGAATTGACGTCGTGCTCATCGAGCCGGGCTTCATCCCCACCGGATTTCAAGGGCGCGCGCACGAACTGGCGTCGTCATATGTCGCCAACGCGGAACGCAGCCCGTATGCGCAGCTCTACAAGAATTACGGGCGCGGCTACCGGAAATCCGCCGCGACGGCAAAAGATACGCCGGAAGATTGCGCGCAAGTGATTCTTCGCGCCTTGCGCGCGGCGCGTCCGCGGGCGCGCTACACGGTCACACGGCGGGCCACAATCCTCAGCGTCGCGAAGCGTATTCTGCCGGACGCATTTCTGGATTGGAGAATCGGCCGAAGCCTGGGATGGAACTAAGTCGCGGACAGCTTACCTCCGTGGGTCAGATGTCCTGAGGGCCGGCGGCGGAGATTTTCTTGGCGTCGGTGCGGGAGATGAAGTCCTTGATGCGGCGGCGCGCGGCGGCGTCAATGTGGGTGAACTCGATGGCCATGCCCTGGCCGGCTTCGACCCGCCGCACCATCCCGCGAACTACGACCACGTCACCCGGCCCAAACGCGAGACGCATTTCGACGGGCTGCCCGAGCTGGAGAGGGCGCGGGTCGGCGACGTACAGGCCGCTGCTGGAAAAATCGCGCACGTGCGGAGTGGGAGACGTAAATTCGATGGCCATCGTTTCGCCCACAGCGCGCGGTTCCAGTCGCCGGTCTTCCTCGCGGTTGGACATGCGCGAAGTGTAGCAGAGCACGCCGCACCGCGCCACCTGTCCAAGAAGTAGCGCAACGTCCTGCGGTAGTGAAGAAGCGGGGTTATCCATTAGGCGAAAGCGAGAAATATTGCCTAAAATCATTTCGGAACGTGGTATTTTTGGCGCGTTGTCGATGCCGGAAGGCATCCTAGCCCTCTCATCGTTCGAAGGCCAAAGGAAGACGTACCCATGAAGCGCAAGAGGCTTGGAGAAGTTCTCCAGGAACGCAAGCGGATTACCGCGGCCATTCTCCAGAGTGCCATCGAGGAACAGGAAAAAAAGACCGTCCTGCTGGGCGAATTGCTGCTGGAACGCGGACTGGTCAGCAAGGACGACCTGGTGGCCGCGCTCGAGGAAGTAACACGTTTTCGCTACGTGGACCCGCGCTTCGCCACGGTGGAAACCGCGGTTCTGGATCTGATTCCGCGGTCCGCGGCGCTGAAGAATCTGGCCGTGCCGCTGGTGCGCGAAGGCAACCGCATCATCGTGGTGATGGCCGAGCCGCAGAACTTGCACACCATTGACGAGCTGCGTTTTGTTTCCGGCATGGAAATTTCTCCTCGCATGGGTTTCCGCTCGGAAATCCAGGAAGCCATCGAAAAATGTTACGCCGACGCGGTCATCAAGGAAAAAGCCGCAGTGTCGCGGCTGCCGTTCATCGAGCAGGTGGACGTCTCCGGCATGCAGTTTTTCACGGCCAGTTCCAGCGAGCGCAACAAGGCGGCCATGGCCGAATTCGAAGCGGAGATGCGCAACGAGAAGACGCCGGCCGTCCTGCTGGTCAGCGCGATCCTTTCGGCAGCGGCAACGAAAAAAGCGAGCGACATCCACATTGAACCGCAAGCGAATGGGACCGTGGTGCGCATCCGCGTGGATGGCGTGCTGCGCGAGCTGACCCACGTGCCCAGCGAAATGCAAAACGCACTGACCTCGCGCGTCAAAATCCTGGCGGACATGGACATTGCCGAGCGCCGCGTGCCGCAGGACGGGCGCTTTCTCGTGGACATTAGCGGGCGGCACCTGGACTTGCGCGTCTCCTCGCTGCCCACGCACTACGGCGAAAAAGTGGTGATGCGGCTGCTGGATTCGAGCGCGACGAAAGTGGGGTTCGGCGAACTGGGCTTTTCCGAAGCAAACGGCCGGGCCTTGCAAAGCGTGCTGAGCATGCCGCAGGGCATGCTGCTGGTCACCGGGCCCACCGGCTCCGGCAAGAGCACGACGCTCTATGCGGCACTGAATACGGTGCGCTCGCCGGGCATCAACATCATCACCGTCGAAGATCCGGTGGAGTACAAGATCGAAGAAGTGAACCAGGTGCAGGTGAATGTGAAGGCGGGGCTGACGTTTGCCACGTGCCTGCGCTCCATCCTGCGGCAGGACCCCAACGTCATCATGGTCGGCGAAATCCGCGACGCGGAAACCGCGGAAATCGCGCTGCAATCGGCGCAGACCGGCCACCTGGTGCTTTCCACGCTGCACACCAACGATTCCGTGTCGGCCATTTCGCGGCTGCTGGACCTGTCCATTCCGGCGTTCCTGGTGGCGTCGTCGGTGACGCAGATTGTGGGGCAACGGCTGGTGCGCAAGCTGTGTAAATGCAAGGAACAAGTGGCGATGAATCCGGAATACGCCTCGCGATTGCTGGCCGCGGGCATCGTGGATTTCGACGACCGCATGTATGTGCCGATAGGGTGCGCCGACTGCGATAACTCTGGGTACAGAGGACGAGTAGGCATTTACGAGGTGCTGACGCTGGACGAGCACGTGCGCGCAGCCATCCGCGGTTCGAGCCGGGATGAGGATATCCGCAACCTGGCGCGCAGCGGCGGCATGCGCCTGATGCAGGAAGACGCCATGGAAAAAGTGAAACAGGGCATCACCACGCTTGACGAAGCCATGCGCGTCGTGCCCTTTGAGCACGAATCCTCCATGCGCTGCCGCAATTGCAGCAAAGGGCTGGCCCCGTCGTTCCAGTTCTGTCCATACTGCGGAGCCGGAGCGCGACCAGTGGCCACAGAACGCCGGGCCACGACCCCGGCCCCCACGGGAAGCAAAGGAGAGCCGGCATGAGCGCGCGAGAGAGAAAGAATCCTGTGCCCCCAGCGCGGCTTTACGAGCGCTATTCGCCGTACCGGGACCTGGATATGACCTACGAGGGGCGGTCGGAAAAAATTCCACTGCGCGTGCCGGACATTTCCTCGCATGGCATGTTTATCAACACACCGCGAGAGTTCCCCGAAGGCTCCGTGCTGAAACTGAAATTCCGACTGACGCGCACCGGCCACCTGGTCACCGCGCGTGGCGAAGTGCGCTACTGCATTCCCGGTGTGGGCATCGGCGTGGAATTCGTGGAGATTTCGGAAGAAGACCAGGAAGCCATCGCTGCTGAACTGGCCACGAGCGAGGGCGCCGCGCGCCGGCGCTAGCCGGATTAAGGTCGAAATTCGAAAAAACGAAAAGCGGCGCGCGGCTCTGCGTTTCTCTGCAGGCTCGGCGCCTCTGCGCTAGAGTTTCTGCTTTACGGCTCCTGGATTCTTCCCCGCGTTGAGTCTCAGTTGGAAATCTGCGGAGAAATACTGGCCTCGCGGATGGAGAGGAAAAACTTGCTCCACTCCTC
>DASYRO010000196.1:0-3286 GCA_036004385.1 Candidatus Acidiferrales bacterium | reverse complement strand
GCGCATCGTCAAAATACTTCTTGATTAAGAATGCAGGGAATCTGCGAAATCTGCGGATTTGCGATTTACGAATATCGAATATCAGTTTACCTACAAAAAGATTTCCAGAATCTCTTCGTAGCGTTTGAACGGCGGAATCAGATACGCCCCCGCCAATTCCGTCTTCGCCCAATCGAGCACGCGCCGCGCCAGCCGGAACCCGCACGTCCGCGCATCGGTGCCGGCGGCTTCGAGCTCTTTCAATACTTTTTCCGGAATCACGATGCCCGGCACTTCGTTATTCAGCCGCAGCGCCTGTTTGTAACTGGTCAGCGGCCACACGCCGAGGATTACCGGAATGGGACACGGGCCGCCAAGTTTTTTTTCGAACGCGTGCCAGTGTTCCGGATCGAACAACGGCTGGGTCATGGCGAAGTGCGCGCCGGCTTCGACCTTGGCCACGAAGCGGCGGATTTCTTCGTCGAGGTCGTCGGCCACGGGATTGAGCGCCACGCCGATGGAAAAATTCGTCGCTCCGCCGAGCGTTTTTCCGGCCCAGTCCATGCCCTGATTGAGCCGCGTCAGAATTTTCACCAGGCCGATGGAGTCCACTTCGTACACGCCGCTGGTTTCCGGGTGGTCGCCGAGCGACGGCGGATCGCCGGTGATGGCCAGGATGTTGCGCACGCCGCCGACGGACCACGCGCCGAGCATCGCGGCCTGCAAGCCGATGATGTTGAGGTCGCGCGTGGTGATGTGCGGAATGGTTTCGATGCCGCGCGATTCCAGCGCCCCGGCCATCATCAACGCGTCCATGCCCACGCGCGCCATGGTGCCGCTGTTGATGTCAATGGCGTCCACGTTGCCCGACGCCATTACTTTTTCCACCTGCTCGAAAATCCGTTCCAGCGAAACGCCCTTGGGCGGATCAATTTCCACGCTGGTGACGAACTGCTTGGCCTGAATTTTTTTCCATAGCTTGCTTTCCGGCTCGCGCGCGACGCGCACTTCCGGCGCCGCCGCCACGGCCGCACCATGTGCTCGCTTTGCTTTTGACGGATGCAGGTCCTTCACCGCGCCGGCCATCGCGCGGATATGCTCCGGCGTGGTGCCGCAGCAGCCGCCGAGGATGCGCACGCCCAGCGCCGCGGCTTCGCGCGCAAACAGCGCAAAATATTCCGGCGAGGATTTCGGATAGACCACGCGGTCGCCCACGCGCTTGGGAAAGCCGACATTGGGCATCGCGCTCACGCCGGCAATTCCGCCGCCGTCGAGCGACGCGAATTCTTCCAGGATGGGCATCAGCGCCTGCGGTCCGAGCGTGCAGTTCGCGCCCACCACCTGCACATCTTTTTCGCGCATGCGCTGCCATGCATCCGAGGGCGTGGTGCCGCCGAAGGTGGTGCCTTCTTCGGAAAACGTCAGCTCGGCGACGATGGGCAGCCGCGAAAACCCGCGCACGGCGTCGATGGCTGCGAGCAGCTCTTCGATATCCGAAAATGTTTCGAGCACGAACAAATCCACGCCGCGCTCTTCGAGCGCTTGCGCCTGTTCGCGAAAGATGTCGCGGATTTCATCGGCCGCCAGCTCGCGCACCTGGCGCGTCGCGCCCAGCGGCCCGATGGAGCCGGCGATGAGCACTTCGCGCGCGGCGGCTTCGCGCGCCTCGCGGGCCACTTTCACGCCGCGATGATTGATGCGCACGACGTTTTCGGAAAGACCCAGCAGGCCCAGCTTGAAGCGGTTCGCGCCGAAGGTGTTCGTTTCGATCATCTGCGCGCCGGCCTCGATGTACGCCTGGTGCACGCGGAAGACCGCTTCCGGCTCGGTGAGGTTCAGCTCGTCAAAGCAGCGCTGCGGCCCCTGCGACTCGTAGAGCATGGAGCCCATCGCGCCATCCGCGACGAGTATCGCGTCCTTCACCCTCGCCTTGAAATCCTCAATGCGCATCCGTTTTCCTACGCTTCTTCCTACCGTCCAGCAGGGTGCTCAAAACCCTCGCGCTGTCATTCCGAGGAGTTCCGTCCCGAAGGCTCGGGATGGAGCGACGAGGAATCTGCTCTTTCCGTTGCGTTTTTACGATAAGCAGATCCCTCGCTGCGATGCGGAGCATCGCGCTCGGGATGACAAACAAAAACTCTTTCGGCAAACTGTTAGTTCTCACTCATCAGAACTACTGTGCTTTGTGCCACCGAGTTGTGGAAGAACCTTCCAACCTTTCAACTTCCAAACCTTCCAACATTCTTTATCTTTTCTGCTCCGCCATTCCCGCGATCGTGCTCATCAAATCGTATTTGGTCAGGATTTCGTGCCGCCCGTTGCCCATGTCCACCAGCACCGCCGGGCTTTCGTGGGTGAGGAGCTGCGTGACGCGCCCGGCCGGCGCGTCGCGCGGCACAGTGGGCAGCGGAGTGCCCATCACTTCGCGGATCACCAGCTTGCGCAGGTCTTTGCCTTGCAGCGCGAGATTGAGGATCTGGTCTTCGAAGATCGTGCCGATCAGCGTGCTGTCTTCAAAAATGGGGAGCTGCGAAATGTCCTGCCCCTGCATGATGCGCAGCGCGTGGAAGACGGTCTGGTAGGGCCGCGCAATTTGCAACTCGCGGGCCTTGCCCTGTTTTTGTTTGGCGCGCACGACATCTTCGGCGCGGAGCTTCATTTCCGCGTCCACGTAGCCGTGGTCGCGCATCCATTCGTCGTTGTAAACATTGGACAGGTAGCGCATGCCGGTGTCCGGCAGGAAGGCGACGACGCAGGCGTCTTTCGGCAGCGTGCGCGCGATTTTCAGCGCGACCGAAACGCATCCGCCGCAGGAGCCGCCGGTGAAGATGCCCTCGAGCTTGGCCAGACGCCGCGTCACCACGAAGCATTCCTCGTCGCTCACCTGTACGACGTCGTCGAGCACCGTAAAATCCAGCGTCTCGTGCAGGCTGTCGCCGCCGATGCCTTGCACGACGTACGTCGAGCCTTTAATCATCTTTTTGCTTTTGAAGTAGTCGTAATAGATCGAGCCGATGGGATCCACGCCGATGATTTGAATCTGCGGATTTTTTTCCTTGAGGAATTTGGCGATGCCCGTGGTGGTGCCGCCGGTGCCCAAGCCGCACACGAAGTGCGTGATTTTTCCTTCCGTGTCGTCCCAGATTTCCGGCGCGGTTGTGTCGTAGTGCGCCTGCGGATTCTGCGGGTTGGAATACTGGTCCGTGTAATAGGAGTTGGGAATTTCCTTGGCCAGTTTCTTGGCCACTTCGTGATAGTGCCGCGGGTCGTCCGGTTCGACTGCTGTCGGGCAAACAATCACTTCCGC
>DASYRO010000195.1:0-7899 GCA_036004385.1 Candidatus Acidiferrales bacterium | reverse complement strand
TGAAAATGCTTCTCCGGTACTTTGACGATGCCCTGCGCGGCGAGCCGGCGCTGTCGGTGAGTGGAAATCTGCAATTCGATCAGCCGGCCGGCGCCGACAGCCAGCAGCAGCCCGAGGTAGGCGATAACGCTCACGTCCATTGCAGCAGCACCAATTCCGCGCTGAACCCGGGCCCGAATGCAGCGAGCAATCCGTACTCTCCGGCAGCGGCGTTATTGCGCGCCAGAGTTTCCTGCAAAACAAAAAACACCGAAGCGCTCGAGAGATTGCCGTAGTCGGCCAGCACATCCCAGGAAAGCTGCGTGTCCGCTCGCGAAAGACCGAGTTCCTCTTCCATGTAAAGCAGCAGCTTTTGCCCGCCGGGATGCAGCACGAAACGCGAAATCTGTTTTTGTTCAAGCCCGTGCCGCGCAAGAAAATTCGTCGTCAGCCCTTTGATTTTTTCGCGGATCATCTGCGGGATATCTTTGGAAAGCACGATGTGGAAGCCGGTTTCTTTCAGGTCAAAGCCCATGGCGTCGAGCGACTCCGGAAAAAAATAGCTCTCCGTATCCACGATGCGCGGCCCGCGCTCGGCCCCGCCGGTGACGACCACCGCCGCGGCGCCATCGCCGAAGAGCACCGTGGAAATTAAATTCGCTTGCGAAATGTTGCCGCGCTGAAAAGTCAGGCTGGGAATTTCCACGGAGATGACCAGCACGTTCGCATCGGGAAATCCGCGAATATATTCCCACGCGCGGGAAAGCGCGGCGGCGCCCGCGGCGCAACCCAGCTCGGTGATGGGCAGGCGCCGCACGTTGGAGCGAAAGCCGAGATCGTTGATGAGGTGCGCGTCCAGCGACGGAATCATCACGCCAGTGCACGAAACCGTGATGATCAGGTCGATGTCCGCGGGCTTCATGCCCGCTCGGGTTAAAGCATCGCACGCCACTTGCCGGCCGAGCCGCACGGAGTGCTCGATATACTCCTGCGTAATCTGGCTGAGCGGGCGCGGCTGGATGATGTACTCGACGGGATGGATGCAATAGCGGCGGCGGACCTGCGAGTTGTCCACGATGGACATCATCGCGTCGAGGCGACTGCCTTCCACGGGAAAGACGTGGCCGAAATAGGCCTTCACCACCTCGCGGGTGACGATGTGCGGTGGCACCGCTGTCGCCGTCGCAGCGATGCTGATGCCGCGGCCGTTCGAAGCGTGCGGAGGGCTTCGCCTGATTGGATCCGTCACAGCAGTCACCCCGATTTCCCCGGTGGCTTCATTATATCCCGCAGCGAACTTCTTGCCGGACAATAATCCCGCGCGCAGCAACGCCGCGCACGGCGACGCTATTTCAGAACTATATCGAATTCAATCTTCAATTCGTCCTTCACCTTCACCGTACCGCCGCCGGCGCTCACCGGCTCGATGCCGAAAGCGCGCTGCTTGAACGCCGCCGTGCCGGCGTAATGTCCATTCTTGAGCGCCACATCCACTACAACTGCATTGGTCCGCCCATGCAATTGCAAATTCCCGCGCACGGTCCAATGCTCCGCACCGGCGGGCGCCACCGCGGTGGACTCGAACGTGATTTCCGGAAAGCGGCCGCTGTCGAGCACCTTCGGCCCGAGCATCGTCTCCTGCACCTCCGCGCGTTTTTCGGCGGAGAGGTGAGGATCCAGGACGCGCAGCTTGCGCGCGTCGAATTTCAGTTGCACGCTCGATGGCGGCGAAAGCGCCACGACGCCGGACTCCAGCGGTGCGACCACCTCGTGCGTATCTCCCAATGCGGAAAAGATTCCCGTCTTGCCGACGTGAATGGTCACACTCGACCGGCTCGCGTCTACCGCGCGGTTTTGACCGCGCACACCACCGGGAATCATCCATGAAATCAGAATGACCGCGGGCAAAAGCGCAAGATTTTTTCCGTATCGCATGTACCTCGAGAATTCGCGAGCAACCAAGCGGATGGGCCGTGCTGTCCTATCAAATGGATAGGATGCGAGGAGTATACGCGTGTTTGCCAGCGATGTATCTGCCGGGTGAGCGACCCTTGGGCCGGCGCACGAAGTCGCGCCGTGCATTCCTCGCGTGTATCCGAGGTCCCCTTGAGGTATCCTGAAGGCATCGGGGTGCTTGGGGAACTCCTGGAATCAGAGAGCTTGCATGGCGGCAGCGCTTCTTGCGCCGAAGCACGCGCGGATTCGCCGGCCGTAGAAACGCTCAGGAGTCTGCACAATGCCGGACGAACTTGCCGAAAACGTGCTCAACATTCTCGCCAAGGTGAAACATATTCCGCGCGAAAAAATCTCTCTGGACTGCGCGTTGCAGGATCTGGGCATCGATTCGCTGGACACCGTCGTGTTGCTCTCGGAACTCGAAGATCATTTCAAGATCAGCATCTCCGACGACGCGGCCCGCTCCATCCGCAGCGTACGTGACATCGTCGAGGGCGTCCGCAAGCTCTGCGCCGGCGCGCCTCTCGATTCGGCGTCCACGGCGGATTAGCCATGACCTCGCGGCGAGTCGCGGTCACCGGCCTCGGCGCCATCTGCGCGCTGGGCCACAATGTGCCCGAAATGTGGGCAGCGTTGTGCCAGGGACGCGCGGCCATCGGCCCCATGCAATCTCTCGACGTTTCCCAGCTCCGCTTCCAGAACGCCGCGGAAGTATCGCATTACGATCCCGATGCCCATTTTTCTCCTGAGCAAGCTTCGTTTCTGGACCGCTTTGCGCAGTTCGCGCTCATCGCGGCGCGCGAGGCGCTGCGCGATTCCGGCGTCAGTCTCAAGGACGGTCTGCGCGAGAACACCGCGGTGATTTGCGGGTCCTGTATCGGCGGACAATCCACGCAGGACGTAGGTTTCGTCGAGTTGTACAGCCAGAATAAAGGGCGCGTCCACCCGCTGACCATTCCGCGCACGATGGCCAACGCCGGAGCCAGCCAGATTTCCATGGAGTTCCGCACCACCGGCCCGGCGTACACCATTTCCACGGCGTGCTCTTCCGCGAATCACGCCATCGGCCAGGCCTTCCGCATGATTCGCAGCGGCGAAGTGGAGATGGCCATCACCGGCGGGAGCGAAGCGCCCCTCAGCTTCGGGCTGCTGAAAGCGTGGGAAGCCATGCGCGTCATCGCGCCAGACACCTGCCGCCCGTTTTCCGCCGACCGGCGCGGCACGATTCTCGGCGAAGGCGGCGCCATGCTCGTGCTCGAACCGCTGGACGCAGCGAAAGCGCGCGGCGCGAGAATTTACGCGGAGATTAGCGGCTTCGGAATGTCCTCTGACGCGCACCATATCACGCAGCCTTCCGTGGAAGGGCCCGCGCGGGCCATGCGCGCGGCGTTGCACGATGCGCAAATGCGTCCCGAGGAGATTGGCTACATCAACGCGCACGGCACGGGCACGCCGAGCAACGATTCCACGGAAACGCGCGCCATCCATGAAGTCTTCGGCGCGCACGCCGCGAAGCTGGCGATGAGCTCCACAAAATCCATGCACGGGCACGCGCTGGGCGCCGCGGGCGCGCTCGAGGCTGTGGCCACGGTGCTCGCGCTGTGCGAGGGAATTCTTCCGCCCACGGCGAACTTCACCACACCGGACCCGCAGTGCGACCTCGACGTGATTCCCAACAACGCCAAACGCGCGCGCGTGGAATGCGCGCTTTCCAATTCTTTCGCCTTCGGCGGGCTCAACGCCGTGCTCGCCTTCCGCGCTTATTAATTTGTGATTTGCGATTGGTGATTGGTGATTGCTGATTTCTGACTTAGTTCTTGCTGCTACCTGCCACCTGCTTCCTGCTACCTTCTTTACGGTCCGGTCGCGGCGGTGCCTGGCGCATGTTTCAGCAGCGCCAGCTCCCGCGCGAACAGAGGGTTCTGCGGAAATTCGGCGACCAGTTCTTCCAGGTGCGTGCGCGCCAGGCCGGGCTCTTTTTCGCGCAGCGCGGCCAGCGCCAGCAGGATTTTCGCGAACGGCCGCAGGTAGTGGCCGTCGCGCGCGGCGAGCGCGAGCTGCCTCATGCCCTCCTGTTTTTCGCCGCGGATCCCGCCGAAAAAGAGGAAGAACTTTTTGTAAACCGGCAGGCTGCCGACGATGTAGTTGGAGATCCCGAGCGCGACATACACATCACCCTCGCCCGGCTTCCGCTCCAGAAGTTTTTTCGCATAGCCGCCCGCTTCTTTGGTCAGCCGCAGGCTTTCCAGGTGCCGCTTTTCTATGACGCCGAGGTAGTTGCCGCGCATGCCGGTGGTGATGGTCAGCGCATACAGCGCGCTGGGATCGTCGGGATTTGCTTTGAGGAGCTGCCTCGCCAAATCCTGGGCGCGGCCGTTGGCGCTCCAGAAAGCGTGCTTCAGTTTCGGATCCGGCGCACCCTCGATGCCATTGAGAAATTTCTTGTCGTCCAGGAAAAATTGCGAGGTCAGCACGCCCTGGCGGTAGAACTCGTCGAACAGATAACTGGCGGCTTCCGCCGCGGGGCCCAGCGGATCCTGCGGCGCAGCCTTCTCGTGCGCCTGGAAGGTCGCGCGCGCCTGCTCGAATTTCAGCTCATAGAGCAGGCGAAATCCAGCAGCAATGGGATCGCTCGCCGGCGTTGGCGCGGAAGCGCGTGCAGCCGGCGTAGCGCCGACATCTTGCCGACTCTTCTCTTTGGCGTTCCAATCTCTTTCAGCGTGCGCCGGCGCTAGCGCGAAGCTCGCCGAAGCCACGAGTATGGAAAATACAGCGACACGAAGGCTGGGCGAGCGTGGCATGACTCTACCTTACCTTACCACCCTTACCTTTGATGCGCAGAAAAAGGAAACCTGCCGCTCGCGCGTAGCACAGGCTTACAGCCTTTGTGCGTTTCGTTTTACTTCAGCCCGCCAATCGGTTAGCACAGGCTGTAAGCCTGTGCTACGACACCCTTGTTGAAACCGCGCTGCGGCGGTTTGCGTCGGAGTGCTTCTGTAGCGGGCCGCGGTTGGTGTAGAGTGGCCGGCGAGTTTCGGCCCGTCCGATAGCTCAAACGATTCTGGCGAAAGTGGAGGAACCTCGTGCGCAAGAGAGTTTTGTCGTTGGCATTCGTCGTGGTGATGGCGTTGGCCTGGCCGGTGGCATCGCAGATGCAAGAAGCGGTGGACTACGACGCGCTGTACAAAATCAAAGCCGAAGGCCTGGCGCAGCAATCGCAGGTGATGGACATCCTCAGCTACTTGACCGACGTGAACGGCCCGCGTCTGACGGGTTCGCCGAACGCGCGCGCCGCCGCGGACTGGGCCATGAGCAAAATGAAAGAGTGGGGCCTGGTGAACGTGAAGCTGGAGCCGTGGGGCCCGTTCGGTCGCGGGTGGGCCAACGAGCGCTTCAGCGCCAATGTCGTTTCGCCGACTACGTATCCGCTGATCGGCTACCCGATGGCCTGGACACCGGGCACGAACGGTCCGGTGACGGCTGAAGCGGTGATCGCCGTCGTGGACTCGGAAGCGGATTTCGATAAATTCCGCGGTAAGTTGAAAGGCAAGTTTGTGCTGCCGGCGGCGCCGCGCGAAGTGACTCCGCATTATGAGGCCGATGCCAGGAAATACACGGATGCGCAACTTGCGGACATCACCAGGCTGCCCATTTCCAATGTCCAGCCCGGCCAGCAGCAGCAAGTTTCTCCGCAGCTCGCCGCGCAGCGTGCCCGCGCGCAGTTCGCTCCCAAGCGCATGAAATTCTTCCAGGACGAAGGCGTCATCGCCATGCTGGAGCCGGGCCGCGGCGACGACGGCACCGTCTTCGTGCAGAGCGGCGGCTCGCGCAATGCGAGCGACCCGCCATCGCTGCCGCGCGTAATGCTGGCCGCCGAGCACTACGGCCGCATCTATCGTACTCTGCAAAAAAACGTGCCGGTCTCCATCGAACTGAACGTGCAGAACAAATTCGTGGACGGCGACGGCATGTCCTTCAACGTCGTCGGCGAAATTCCGGGCACGGACAAGGCCGGCGAACTCGTCATGGTCGGTGCGCACTTCGATTCGTGGCACGGCGGCACGGGCACCACGGACAACGCCGCCGGCTCCGCGGTAATGATGGAAGTGATGCGCATCCTCAAGGCCACCGGCCTGAAGCTGCGCCGCACGGTGCGCATCGGATTATGGACCGGCGAAGAGCAGGGCCTGCTCGGCTCGCGCGCCTACGTGAAGGAGCATTTCGCCGACCGCGAAACGATGGCGCTGAAGCCCGAGCACGCCAAACTTTCCGGCTATTTCAATATTGATAACGGCGTCGGCGCGGTCCGCGGCGTCTATTTGCAGGGCAATGAAGCCGTGGGTCCGATTTTCGCGCGCTGGATGGAGCCACTGAAGAGCCTCGGCGTAACCACGCTTACTCCGCGCAACACCGGCGGCACAGACCATCTTTCTTACGACGCCGTCGGATTGCCGGGCTTCCAGTTTATCCAGGACGAAATGGACTACGATTCGCGGACGCACCATTCCAACATGGACGTGTACGAACGCGCGCAGCCGCAGGACATGAAGCAGATCGCCACGGTTGTCGCGTTCTTCGTCTATCAGGCAGCCAACCGCGATCAACTGCTCCCACGTAAGCCTCTGCCCAAGCCGCAGCCTCCGCAGCAGGCTCCTGGCGGCGCACCACGCATGTAATTTTTCGTGGGAATTTTTGTAGCCCGCCTCTTCAGAGGCGGGGTTTTTGGCGTAATAAATAAGCCCCGCGTCTAAAGACGCGGGCTACAGCGCATTCCAGAATTTGAGGCCAGCCCTCTACGTAGGTTCGGCTTTTTCTTTTCCTCTGCGTTTCTCTGCTTACTCTATGCCTCTGCGTTAGATTTTTTGGGTTTCCATCTGTGTTTATCTGTGTTCATCTGTGGTTCCAGCTCTTTGAAGTTCTTTCGCCGTCTCGACGATTTCGCGGATTGCCGCCACCACCAACTCCGGCTCATCCAGATGAATCCAATGCGCGCTTTCCGCGGCGATCGTGTGTTTGCCGGCTGACGAAAGCCCGGCCAGCTCCACCTGCTCTTTCGCGCGCAGTTCTGGATGATGGCTACCGGAGAGCACGGCTAGCGGCATGGCGCCGAGCTTGTCGAGCGATGCCACGACCGCCGCGCTTGACGGCAGCGCGCCGACATAGCGTGCCACGGAGCGGAAGCATCGCGGCTGGCACCACAGCATGCGCACCTGCGGCACGGCTTCCGGCGGCAGTTTGCGCACCTCGCCGACGATGCGTCCCAGAAATTTTTCGGCGCTGGGCCCGAATGCGCGCGCCGCGGCTTTGGGCGCGCGGGTCGCGCCGCGCTCGAGATGTCCCAGCACGAAGCGCACAAACCCGACGCTGCACAGCAACTCGCCGATGCGCGAAAAAAGCACCGCGCCCTGAATCATTCTCCGCTGCTGCGGCGTGACGCGCTCCCATTCCGCCGGGTGCACGGCATCCACCAGCACCATGCCAGCGACTTCGTCGGGAAACTTGTGCGCGTAGTAGCGCGCGCAATAGCCGCCGAAGGAATGCCCGACGAGCACCAGCGGCCGCGGCACGTTCGCGCGGTCCAGCAGCGTGTGCAGTTCTTCGGCAATGTGTGGAGGCGTGCGCGGACGCGGCGATGGGTCGCTCCATCCGAGTCCCGCGCGGTCGTAAGCCACCACGCGCGCAAACTTCGCCACTTCGGGGAACACCTTGCTCCAGCTCAGCGATGACGCCGCAATCCCCGCTTCCAGCAGCACGGTCGGCGTGCCCGGCGCGACACCGTGCTCCGGTTCCATTTCTCGGATGTGCAGGCGATAGCCGCCGACATCAATCATGCGCCCCGGAGGCGGAAAGCGCCGCGCATCGCGCGCCATGCCGATGGCTTGATACACGATTCCCGCGAGCACCACCGCCGCGAACACGCCGAGAAATATTGTCAGCACACCCAACGCCCGCTCCCGCTGCCCT
>DASYRO010000194.1:0-2850 GCA_036004385.1 Candidatus Acidiferrales bacterium | reverse complement strand
CCCCGCCGCCAGTCACAGCAAGTGGGCGGCGGACATCGAAGAAACGCAGGGCCACAAGGTGAACTTCCCGATGATCGGCGACCCGCAACTCAAAATCGCCAAGCTCTACGACATGCTGCCCGCCGAAGCGGGCGAAACCTGTGAAGGCCGCACCGCCGCCAACAACGCCACCGTGCGTACCGTCTTCGTCGTCGGACCCGACAAAAAAATCAAGCTCATGCTCAGCTACCCGATGAGCACCGGCCGCAACTTTGACGAAGTGCTGCGCGTGCTCGACTCCATCCAGCTCACCGCCAAGCACCAGGTGGCCACGCCGGTGAATTGGAAGCACGGCGACGACGTCATCATCCTGCCGTCTGTATCCGACGACGACGCCAAAAAGAAATATCCCAGCGGATGGAAAGCGCCGAAGCCGTACCTGCGCATCGTCCCCCAGCCGAAGTAGCTGGCGCGGAGGCTCTGTAGGGGCACAGCATGCTGTGCCCGATCTGTAGTGCGGCGTCCCGAAGACTCGGGACGCCGCGATTTATCTTCTCGTTGCCCGCGACACCCCCGTTTTCTCCGCGCTTTCTCTGCGCCTCTTCGTCTCCGTGATAGATTTGAGTGTTCCAGCCCTTCGACCCCATTTCGATGACTACCGGAATCCTTCTATTCGTGGCCGCCGTAGTGGCAGGCGCGATCGCCGCGCTTTCGGGCTTCGGCATCGGCAGCGTGCTCACGCCGCTGCTGACGGCGTCGCTGGGCACGAAGCTGGCCGTCGCCGTTGTGAGCATCCCGCATTTCATCGGCACAGCGCTGCGCTTTTCCCTGATTCGCAAACACGTGGACAAAAAAGTTTTTCTTGCCTTCGGCATCACCAGCGCGATTGGCGGACTCATCGGCGCGATGCTACACGTCTGGCTGCGCAGCGCGATTCTGGGTTACATACTCGGCGCACTGCTGATTTTTTCCGGGGTCGCCGGCATCACAGGATTATCCGAAAAAATGCGCTTCGGCCGCACGGCGGGACGCATCGCCGGACTGCTTTCCGGCATTTTTGGCGGGCTCGTCGGAAATCAGGGCGGCATCCGCTCCGCGGCGCTGCTGGGCTACAACGTGTCCAAGGAATCGCTGGTGGCTACGGCCACAGCGAGCGCGCTGCTCGTGGACCTGCTGCGCATGCCGGTGTACGCGGCGACGCAATTCCGCGAAATTATTTCTTCGTGGCCAGCCGTGGTCATTGCCACTTTTGGCGTCATCGCCGGAACGTTTGCCGGCAAGCCGCTGCTGGAACGCATACCTGCAAAAGTTTATCGACTCGCCTTGTCGTTGCTGATTTTCGCGCTGGGCATCTGGATGCTGCTGCACCCGGCGGGTTAGCGCTGTTCCGATTATCCCTCTACGCTTCTCTGTGCCCTCTGCGTCTCTGTAGCAGATTTTATCTTGGCGACTTTCGCTCAGCCCGCCGGCGTAAATCGCGCCAGGTCGTAGATGCCGAATTTCTGCTCGAGCTTGGCCACTTCGCTGACCATTTTCTCGAAGCCGTCTTCGCCGAACAACTGATGTTCCTTGTCTTCGAATTCCTCGCCGAGAGAATCGTACTCATTGCGCGTGACGATGGAATGCAGCGCCGGAAAGAGCACGGTATCCTCGCGCGCCTCGTGCGGCCGGTACATGCGGTTGAACGTTTGCAGCGCGTCGCCAAGCTGGTTGCGCCCGGACGCGTCCTTCACGGTTTTGACGGTGGCCAGCGCGCGAATTTGATCCGTCAGCCGGCGGCCAGCGCGGTGCTGCGCGCGAAGCACGGCGGTAAGTTCCGTCAGCCTGCGAGCTTTTTCAAAGCGTGGAAACAGGAAATCCTCTTCCAGTTTCTCGTGATAGTCCTCGATGAAGCTCCGGATGATTCCCGCGGAACTTGCTACGACAGAGGGATCGAAATCCTGCACGGCGCGCAGCCGGCGCTGCGCTTCGTCGTAGATCAACAAGATGCGGTTCAACACGCCGTGCTCGCGCATTAAGTCTTCCGCGGGGGAGACTTCCTCTACTTTTTCCGGTGCGGCTTTCTTTTTGGCCGGCGGCGTCTTTTTTTGCTGCGCCAGGAGCGGCATCTCGCCCAGCAGCGCCGCGCCCACCATCCAACCTGCAGCGTTCTTGCAGAATACTCTGCGCTCCGAGTCGCTCATGACTGCGCCCTCCTTAATTTCCGATTCGGCTGGAAGATTTCGTGCGCTTGTTCGCGGTCCGACCATCCATTATATCGAGTTTGAGACGCATGCGGGTCCGATGCAATGGCCAGGAGGCAGCAGTTTTTCTCCGTGCTTCTCTGTGCCCTCTGCGACTCTGTGGTAGATTTTGATCTTAGATGTTTGCGCGAGGTGAACATGCCAGCGAAGAATCCGTCCGCGGAACCCCAAGCCGGCCGCCCGCACGTCCCGGGCTACGGCATTCCGAAAAACATAAAAGGCGTGCTGCCGTGGAGTTTTGTGCAGGAGCGCGTGTCCAAGGCGCAGAACTATTGGATCTGCACGTCGAGCCGCGACGCGCGTCCGCACGCCGTGCCCACCTGGGGCGTCTGGGTGGACGGCGCCGTCTGCTTCGGCGGAAGCCCCGACACGCGCTGGGCGCGCAACTTGGCGGCAAATCCCGCCGTCGCCGTGCACCTCGAAAGCGGCAGCGAAGTGGTTATTCTCGAAGGAACCGTCGAGCGCATCACCGATGCGAAAGATCCGCTAGCCACGCGCGTCGCGGATGCGTACGAGGCAAAGTACAAAATGCGCCACCCGCCGCCGTTCTGGATGCTTCGGCCGCAGGTCGCCTTCGCCTGGAGCAAATTCCCCAAGGACGCCACCCGCTGGAAACTTATATAGTCCA
>DASYRO010000193.1:0-5993 GCA_036004385.1 Candidatus Acidiferrales bacterium | reverse complement strand
GCCGTGGATGCAGACGCCAAATCCACACTGGCGCTGCTGAATCTGGGCGTAGCCCTCAACCGGCAGGAAAAGTTTGCCGATGCTATCCCGGTTCTTCGCGAAGCACTACGGCTCGAAGACGGACTGACGGCTGCGCGCCTGCATTTGGGATTTGCCCTCGTGGAAACCGGACAGTACAAAGAGGCCGAGCCGCTTCTGCTGCGCGTCGTCAAGACCAGCGGCGCGGAAGAAATTCTCGGACAGATGTATCTCGGCCAACTCTACGCGCGCACCGGTCAGTACGAAAAGAGCATCGCCGCCTTCGAGCTTTATCTTCAGAAAGCGCCCAACGCCGCTAACGCCGCCGAAGTCCGCAGCCTCATCGAGAAGTTGCACCAGAAACTCGGCCCTGCGAATTAAATCTCGCCCGCCTCGAGCCCGGGGAAAATGGAAAGCTGGACAGGGCCCTTTCGGCTATACTTGGCACATCGTTTGGGCCGGAGGGGTGGTCGCGTGTCATCACGGCGCGTGGTCCCGGGTCTGTTCCTGTTGCTAGTCCTCACGCTTCCCGCGAAAGGACAGTCGCAGGCTCCACTTCCAACAAGCGGCCCTGCCGGCGATAGCACCTCTCGCTATGGAGCCTTCGGCCAGGTCATCGTCCGCGTGCGCGCCGCCGGGGGAACGCCGCTCCCGGCTGCCGCCACTATTCGGTTGTATTCAAACCCCGCCTCGTACGAACAAACAGCTTCGACGCAAGACAACGGGCAGGCATTGTTTTCCATCGTGCCTGTTGGCGACTATCAGGTCGAAGCGCGCGCGCCGGGCTACGAAGCCGGCAGCGAAAGTCTTTCGCTGCTCTCGCCGGGCGCAGCAGCTTACGTCTACGTAGACTTGCGTCCACAAGGACCGGCCGGCGCAGCGGTTTCCGCAACCAGCCCGCCAGCGCTGCCACTCAACGCGCAGCGGGAATTGGACGCGGCGGCCGCGGCTCTGCGCTCGGCAGACCTGACGAAGGCGCACGATCACGTGACGAAGGCGCAGAAAATGGCGCCGGGCCACCCCGAGGTCTATTTCCTGGAGGGTCTTCTCGAAATTCAGAAGAATCGTCCGGAGCAAGCACGGGCCGCTCTGGAACGCGCCGTGGGAATCTACTCCGATCATGCCGGTGCGCAATCTGCGCTCGGCGCGCTGCTCTATCGCCAGTCGGAGTTCAAAGCCGCGATTGCCGCGCTGGAGAAAACGGTGCAGCTCCAGCCGCTGGCGTGGCAAGCGCACCGCACCCTGGCGCTTTGCTACCTGCACGAAAACGCCCTCGAAAAGGCGCGACCCCTCGCCGAACGCGCACTGGAAATCGCCGGTGAGAAAGCGCCGGAGCTGCACGTGTTCTTCGCGCGCATCCTGATCGCTCTCGGGGAGAAAGAAAAAGCGCGGCAGGAATTGCAATTCTTCCTTGCCCATTATCCCGGCCGGGCAGAAGCCGCCGAAGCAAAACGGCTGCTGGCGACGAGCCTCGAAGACGCCGGCGCGGCAGCGCAATCTGACTCCCGGGCGCAGAGCAGTGCGACGGACGGCCAAGCGAAGGGCGATTTCATTTCATACGGGCCCGGCATGGAGTTCGCGCTCTCCGCGTCGCGCCCGGGTGTGGGACGTTGGGCGCCACCGGCGGTGGACGAAACGTTGCCGGCCGTGGTTGGCCAGGCCGCTTGTTCGGTGGAATCCGTGCTGGCGGGCGCCGCGCGCCGGGCGACGGCGCTTGCCGAGAATCTCGAGCGCGTCACGGCCAACGAACGCATTGAGCACTCGGAAATCGATCGCAAGGGCCGCAGCAGGAAAACCCAGTCCATCCAGTTCGACTATTTCGTGAGCATCGTGGAAACGCGTCCCGGAAACCTTGCCGTGGAAGAGGACCGCATTCCGCTGCACCGCAGCGCGACATCGCTGCCGTACATGACCAACGGGCTGGGCGCGCTGGCTCTGATCTTCCATCCCTATTACGCGAAGGACTACGACGTGCGTTGCGAGGGACTCACAGAGGTCAATGGAAAGCCGGCATGGTCCGTCTACTTCCGGCAACGCGCCGACGTCCCCAGCCGCGTGCGCAGCTACCGATTTCGGGAAGGCAGCTTCAGCGTGGCCTTAAAGGGTCGCGCGCTGATTGCGGCGAATAATTTCCAGGTGCTGCGTCTGGAAACGGATCTGGTGCAGCCGGTGAAGCCGTTGCGTCTGGAGCAGGAACACCTGGTGATCGAATACAAGCCCGTGGATTTCAAGTCGCGGAAGATCCGCCTGTGGCTCCCCGCCAACGCCGAATTATACGCGTCCTTTCGCGGACGCCGCATCTTCCACCATCACGCGTTCACGGAATACAAAGTGTTCACGGTGGACGTCACGCAGAAGATCACCGAAGAAAAACACTGAGCAAGACGCCGCTCGTTTTTTCTCTTTCATTTGCGGCGCAGATTCGTTATAGGATGAGCCCGCTTGCCCGCTCGCCCAGCCGCGTCCCACGCTTGTCCCGAGCGAAGCCGAGGGACTGGAACCGCGGGCGCGGCCGGAGAAACGCCGCCCGCTCGACCCGAGCGAAGGCGAGGGCCAGGAGACGCATCATGCTCGAAACCGTGGATCTGAAAAAATCTCTGTCCAAGGCCGTGTATGCCAAGCGCATGCCCGAGCTGCAGGAAAAGCTGCGCGGGTTTCAATACGCGGTACATGACGCCGAACTCCCGGTCATCATCTGCCTGGAAGGCTGGGACTGCGCGGGCAAGGGGCGCATCATCAAGAAGCTGACGGAAAAACTCGACCCGCGGCTGTTCCGCATCTATCCGGGCAGCGAGCCCTCGCCCTTGGAGCGGCGCTACCACTTCCTGTGGCGCTATCAGATGAGACTGCCCAATGACGGCGAAATGGCCGTCTTCGACCATTCCTGGTACGGCCGTGTGCTCGTGGAACGCTGCGATAAGTTGGTCGGCAAGAAAGCCTGGCGCGAAGCCTATGAGCAAATTAACGAATTCGAACGCTGGCTGGCGGACGACGGCCAGGTAGTCATGAAGTTCTGGATGCATATTTCCAAGAAGGAGCAGAAGGAACGCTTCAAGCAAACGCTGAAAGACCCGCTGTTGAAGTGGAAAATCACCAAGGAATACCGGCGGCACCACAAGCAGTACAACAAATGGGTGAAAGCGGTCGAGGAGATGCTCGCTAAGACGGATTCGCCGCACGCGCCGTGGACCGTCGTGGAAGCCAACGACCTGCGCTGGGCGCGCGTGCGCATCTTCGAAACGATTGCCAAGCGCATTGAAGAAGTGCTGGCGCGGCGCAAGGCGCTGCCCGCGGCTGTTTCGCGCACCGCCGCGGCCGCCGCAGCCACCAAGGCGGAGCGCGCAGAACGCGGCGCGCGCGATAAAGAACGCGCTCGCGAGGAAGAGAAGAAAACGCTGGGCGGCGCCGAAGCCGCCGCCGCGTCGTAGCCGGTTTGCGAAGAAAGATGCAGGCGTAGGGGCGCTGCTTGCTGCGCCCGCTTAATTGGAGGCCATACATGCTCGAAAAACTGGACATGAACAAGAAGTTCTCGCCGAAACAATACGACGAGCAACTTGGCCGCGTGCAGGTGCGCCTGCGCGAGCTCGGTTTCGAGCTTTTCAAACAAAAGGTGCCGGTGCTATGCGTGTTCGAAGGCTGGGACGCGGCGGGCAAGGGCGGAGCCATCAAGCGCGTGTGCGAAATGCTGGACCCGCGCGGCTATACCGTTTCCACGTACGCCGCGCCCCGAGGCGAGGAAAAAACGCATCATTACCTGTGGCGCTTCTGGCGCAACGTGCCACGCGCCGGACATCTGGCCGTCTGGGACCGCAGCCACTACGGACGCGTGCTGGTGGAACGCGTAGAAGGCTTCTGCAACGAAGACGAATGGCGCCGCGCGTTCCGCGAGATTAACGAATTTGAAGCGCACCAGGCTTCGTTCGGCGTGGTCATCTGCAAATTCTGGCTGCACATCACCAAGGAAGAACAGCTCCGCCGTTTTAAATCCCGCGAAACGGATCCGTACCGATCCTACAAGCTGACCGAAGAGGATTGGCGCAACCGCGCGAAGTGGCCGGAGTACAACCAGGCCGTCGAGGACATGATCGAGCACACCAGCACGCCCTATGCGCCGTGGACCGCGGTGGAAGCCAACAATAAGGAGTACGCGCGCGTGAAGGTCGTGCGCACCATCGTGGACGCCATCGAAAAACAGATTCACTAGCTCAGGTGGGCATGGTGCGCCTGCGGAGCGCCGATTCGATCAGCAGCGAGAGGATTCAGGCCGGGCGGGATAATTCATCGCCTCGGGGTTGACGCTGACGCAATTCCTCCAGCATTTCATCAGGCGGAACGAAAAACGGATTCGGTCGCAGAACTCCCCTGACAATCACAAGCGGATGCGTCAGCATAATGTCCATAACTATGTTGGCGCCGAACCGGGCCAAGTCGTACGTTCAAACGACGGCGTCGTGATATCTCGGCAGCACATAGTTCAACCGTGTCTCATACTCGACGAGGTCGGCGACCCCCGCTCGGCCTTCGAGCGCCCACTCCATGTTGGCGACCAAGCGAGTCAGCCGGTAGCCCTGTGCCTTGTTCGTTGTAAGCAGGTTTTCAATCAGAGCGAGCATACGATACTGATTGAAGGTCCCATCGCGCAGATACGTGTCTTCCCAAGCAAGGATATCTAACTGCTTGCTGCTCTCGGCTTGAACTGTGTCAATCCCCGCTTCCTGAAGGCGGCGGCGATGCGCAGGTCGATGTGACGACTCGACCAGATGGCAGGCCTTGTCACCACAGGCAATTCCTTCTCTGACAAACGGCAACAGGACCTTGTATTCCTCGTCTTTGGTGTGGAAGAACGCGCACAAGTGGCTGTAGCACGAGCAATCGAGAGTTGACCCAGCCAATTCCACCTCTAGCGCCATAGACCTCCTCCGCGAGCGACTCCCCTTACTTCATCTTGGCAGCTGGAACTTGGTATTCTACACCCTCGGTTGCCTGTCACATACAATTCTGTAGCGCAGTCCCGCCGTGCGCCGGACATCTGGCCGTCTGGGACCGCAGCCACTACGGCCGCGTGCTGGTGGAACGCGTCGAAGGCTTCTGCAACGAAGACGAATGGCGCCGCGCATTCCGCGAGATTAACGAATTCGAAGCGCACCAGGCTTCGTACGGCGTGGTCATCTGCAAATTCTGGCTGCACATCACCAAGGAAGAACAGCTCCGCCGTTTCAAGTCTCGCGAAACGGATCCCTACCGCTCCTACAAGCTGACCGAGGAAGACTGGCGCAACCGCGCGAAGTGGCCGGAATACCTCCAGGCGGTCGAGGACATGATCGAGCACACCAGTACGCCCTATGCGCCGTGGACCGCTGTGGAAGCCAACAATAAAGAGTACGCGCGTGTGAAGGTCGTGCGCACCATCGTGGACGCCATCGAAAAACGGATTCACTAGTGGCGCAGGCCTTCCAGCCCGCGGGACATCCTGCGATTCTTCGGTCGGTAACGCCGCCTTCCAGGCGGTTCTTCTCCGCGCGGCTCAGCGCTGCTCACCGGCAAGGCGAAAAAGAACCGGCTCGAAGCCGGCGTTACAAAACCCGCATAAATTGGCCCGATTCCCGGATCCATCGCAGATGCTTGGGCTTGCGGACGCCTTCCGATTTAGTCGCCGAATTGCATCTCCAGATTCCGCTAGTAGATGCGAGGGACTAGTACTCGCAATTGCCACAGAATCAATAATTTGCGGACGTTGACAACGCCAAATGCACCGCGTAACTTGGCTTCACAGTCTGGGTGACTGAACAAAAAGTGTAAGGCGACACCCAATACGGTTTGTCCGGGATGAATAAGGGAACCGGGCACACTGATTCCGGTCCTCCCGGACCGCCGCAGAAAATCCCAGTAAAACCAAAGCGATCTGCGCAAAAGGAAATGGAGGTGTGTGTCCATGATGACCTGGATGATGTACGCAATGGAGCACTGGTTCCTGA